>DAOVNU010000126.1 GCA_030630065.1 bacterium
AGAATCATCCTACCCTTGAATTCCAGGGCAATGGATGTTCCAAAAATCTCTATGCTGTGGATATAATTGTGGGTGCCATCCAGAGGGTCAATAATCCATCTAAAATCGGATTTAAAAGTTTGAAATTCGTTCTCTTCCGATAAAATATTATCCTGTGGATATTTTTCTTTAATTAATTCTACAATTTTTCTTTCCGCAGCCAGGTCAATTTCAGTAACTAAACTTTTATCCTTCTTGTTTTTAACCTTAAGCGGTTTTCTAAAGTTATCAAGCAGTATTTTCCCTGCCTCTTTAGCTGCCTTAACCGCTATCTCTCTTCTTCCCTCAACTAATTTTTCCATACTTAATTCCACAATCTATATAGTGAATAATGTTTTCCTGAACCTTTTTATTTAAGGGTGTAGTCAAAGGCATTGCGGTGGGGCAGAGGATAAAACCTCCATTTGGAGTTCTTCCTTCCTCAATTGCCTTTCTGACCGCTTTTTCTATCTCTTCTTTGCTATTAATTTCCAATAATCTTTCTTCAATGTTACCAATCAAGGTAATCTTATCTCCTAATATTTCTCTTGCCTCTTTTAATTCAACGTCTCCATCCGGTAGGGGGTCTACTGGGTCGGTAGCATCTATTTCCATTTCAATAAAGGCTTTAAGAACATTTTTTATTTTTCCGTGAGAATGAAGTCGGGCAAAACCCTGATAATGGTGTAAAAGTTTAACCAGTTTCTTGTCATACGGAGTAACCAACTTATCAAATTCTTCCGGGTGAAGATAGGGTGGGGTGGCATATTCCGGACCAACGATGCGATACATCGTAACCGCTCCTTTTTCCAAAAGATATTCAAGGTAATTATAAATTCTTTCCTGGAAGAAGTCCATTAATCTAAAGATGAGTTTTTGGTTATCGATATACATCAGAAGAAACTTAGTAAATCCAAAAATTTCTACGGTTGAACAAAGAGCATCCGGGATGTCTCCCAAAATAATGCCAGTATCCCCTAATTTTTTATCCAACTCAAAGAAAGAATCTACTGAGGGCTGATAGGGTTTGTAGGGTAAAGATAAAATCTTTTCCGCATCCTCTTCATTTTTACACAAATTTTCAAGGGTCCAGGTGGTATGAATTCCTTCATCCTGCCGGCATAAAGAAGAAATTTCGCCTTTCGGAGTTTTGATTGTTGTTTTTGTATAGATTGATTTTTCTTTCTCCCAGTTTTTTGTTTCAATACTTTTCTCTTCTATTTCCCCATAAAATAAAGTTGGTCTTTTACTTTTCGGAGACCAGAAATACATCTTATCGGTTTTATCTTTGGCATATTCCAAAATTTTTACATATTCCGGGTAATTATAAATCCAACTATCATAGAATCCCTCAAATTCATATAAAGAGATAGGAATTCTATCAACCCTTTCTCCTCTTAATGTACGTAACAATCTTTGCCGCGAAGTCATTTAATTTAAAATTTCTGTAATTTTGTTCCAGGTATTCCTTATTTCGGAAGATACTCTGCAATCCCTGTATTCAACGATTGGTTTTTCCTGCACCAGAGATTCGGGAACTATTTTATCAAAAGGAATTTCGCCAATGACAGGAATACCTGATGCGAGACAATCCTTTTTAATTGTCTCACAGTTTTTAGGATTTAAATCGTTTTTATTGATACAAACCGCTGTTTTAATACCAAAATGCTTTGCCACATTAATTGCCCTTTGAGCATCGTGCATTCCCGAAAGAGTCGGTTCAATGACAATTAGCGCCAAATCTATCCCGGAAAGGGAGGCAATTACAGGACAGCCGATTCCCGGAGGTCCATCAATGATAACATAGTCAACCCCTTTTTTCAAAGCAATATCCATAGATTTTTCTCGGACTAAACTGACTAACCTTCCCGAGTTTTCCTGGGCAATACCCAGTTTGGCATGAACCAGGGGGCCATATTTTGTTTCGGAGATAAACCAGTAACCAACATTTTCTGCTTTTAGGATTATTGCCTCCTCTGGACAGACCAACGTGCAGGCGCCGCAGCCCTCACAGTCAAGGGACTCTATCTTAAATTTATCTCCTTCATTTTTAACCGCTTCAAAACGACAAACCTCCTGACATTTCCCGCAACCAATACATTTTTCCTCATCAATTACTGCGGTTTTGCCTCCCTCAAAATTGTGTTTTTCCTTGATTTTCGGATGAAGTAAAAGATGTAAATCTGCCGCATCAACGTCACAGTCAGCCATTACCTTATTTTTGGCAAGGGAAGCAAAACTGGCGGTAATGACCGTTTTCCCCGTTCCCCCTTTTCCGCTGATGATTAATATTTGTTTCATAATTTTTTTATCTTTTCAAATAATTCCTGAAATTTCTCCTTGTATTCCGGAAATTTTTCCACGATTGGTATCCCTTCCGAATAAGCATAAGCAATTTCTCTGCTATAAGGGATATTCATTAAAACAGGAATTTTTTCTTCTTCACAATATTCCTCTACCTTTTTATCCCCGATGTCTGCTCTGTTGATGATGACCCCTAAAGGGGTTTTAATCTTTCTGCACATCTCCACCGCCAATCTCAAATCATTTAAACCAAAAGGTGTAGGTTCGGTAACGAGAAGGCAAAAATCCGTATTCTTTACCGCCTCCACCACCGGACAGGAAGTTCCCGGGGAAGCGTCAATAATGACATTATAATCCTTTTTTATTTTTTTCTTTACCGCTTTAACCAGAGGAACGGGGGATGATTCTCCTTCTTTTAACTTGCCCTGAACGAAAAAGATGGTTTTTGCTTTTCCTTCCTCTACTATTCCTTTCTCTATCTCTTTTTCAAAGATGGCATTTTGCGGGCAGGCAATTTTGCAGGCACCACAGGAGTGGCATAATTCATAGAAGATAAGAACCTTGCCTGGCGGCAGGCAATCCTTATTTTTTACTACGGCGATGGCATTATACTGGCATACTTCACTGCATCTACCGCAGTAATTGCATTTATTGGTATCAACGAATGGTTTTGGAAGGTAAATCCTTTCCGATTTGCTAAATTTTGGCTTCAAGAAAATATGGTCATCCG
>DAOVNU010000074.1 GCA_030630065.1 bacterium
GTGATTTTGTCAGAAGAAGGGAAAGAAGCGCAAGAACAAGAAAAGGAATGAGGATGGACTTTTCTAAAATGCTTTTTTTAAATTGAGAAATAAGCAAGGATAAGGAGATTGGAATCAGGAGGATAATATAGCCGGCAAAGAAATTCTTATTGCCAAATCCGGCATTAACTATATGAAATTTGCAAAAATCACTTATTGCCCAGAGGCAGAGCAGAATTCCGGAAGTAAACCAGAACAAGAAAATTCCTTTAGGATAACCTCCTACACCCCCACCTATCTGCTCTTTCCCATCCACCGGATGGGAGCCCTTCCTCGAGGGGGAGGATAGAGGAGAGGGGGAAGATGAGAGTAAATTAAATGTTAGAAAAAAAATGGCTAAATAGGTAAAGAGCTCATTAAGTTCTTTAACCCCGGCATATTTATAGGAAGAAAAAATGAAGGAAAAGATGTTAATTAAAAACCAGAGGCAAATAAAAATGGTTAAAGGAAAAGGAAATTGCAATCTTTTCTTCTGCAGTAAAAAGGTTAGAAGAATAAATAAGACCAGGATTTGGGCCAAAGCAAACTTGATTAAGGTATAATCAAAAAGTTTTTTACAGATTATTAAAGGAACAAAAAAGAGAAAGAGGATAAATAAGAGTGCGGGGATTTTATTCATCTTAAGAAAAAAAAGAGCACCGGGAAAACCCGGTGCTCTTTTAGCCAACTTGACATAAACTATTTAGCAACCGCGTAATTTAAATCAGCGATATTAGGAACATCGCCCGCGACGCAATCTTTCACATCGAACCATTCTGCATGCCCATCAACAAAGAGGACATTAGCGCCTTCGGTCGCATGGTTGGCACTGCCATTAGTTGGAAGCTCGTCAGCGGCAACCGCGGTATCGGTCATCGTCCTTTCTGAAAGGGCACGGATGGAGTAACTGTAAGAGCAGTAGGAACCGGTAGTATCCGTAAACGTCGCCTCATCTATGGCTGTGGTTTCTGTAGCAGACGGACAGACAAAGATTCCCAGTGACCTTGTATACCTTGGATGCAAAAGAGCAAAGGAACCACCCTCGGTGACTGAATAGTCCGCAGCATTTGCCGGGAATTGGTCTTCACTATCCTGGGCGTACATATGAACTGCCAGACCAATCTGCTTTAGGTTACTCAGACAGGTTGCTCTTCTCGCCTGCTCCCTGGCGCGGGAAAGGGCCGGTAATAGCATTGCCGCTAAGATGGCAATAATGGCTATTACCACAAGTAATTCTATTAAGGTAAAACCTTTTCGTTTCATTTCTTTCACCCCCTTCGTATGTACTTTTTACACATCCCCTTTTCCTTTTAGTTGGTATCCCCTGGCTTTGTCAGACAATTCAGGTCTAAGGCAGGCTGTGTAGTAAGAGCGGCCTCTACCTTCTTCTTGTCAGCCCATTTTGCATGTCCATCGACGTAGAGGACGTTTACTCCTTCCGTTGTATGATTGTCCGTTTTAACAAGTTGTATCGTACCACCTACTCCATAATCCTCAGCATCGTCAGCCATAATTACCGAGTCCGAGTTGGCCTGCTCATCTAAACCCTCATAATAGGCATAGGAGCAATAACGGACATTGAGAGGGATGTCACTGGGACAATGGAACAGTTTCGTACCCCCGGTTGCATATCTCTGCTGGAAATCACAAACTACACCTGAACCTGTGAAAGCTCCAACCAGTGGCGGGAAGTCCTCCTCAAAGTCCTGGGCGTACATATGCATCGCCAGACCAAGTTGCTTGAGGTTGCTGATACAGACACCTCTTCTTGCCTGCTCTCTGGCTCTTGCTAATGCCGGTAATAGCATTGCCGCCAAAATGGCAATGATGGCTATTACCACCAGCAATTCAATCAACGTAAAACCTTTTCTTCTCATTTCTTTTTCACCCCCTTTTTATTTCTATTTATTCTACTTCAAATTTCCTTCTTTGTCAAATGCTGTATCTTAACTATTTCTATTCTACCTCAATTTTTTACTTTTGTCAATAGCAACCAGAATCTCCGGGTATCTTTTATGCCATAAAGACCGGTTGCGGTAAAAACGACTAAACCAAGGAGAATTAAGGTAACCGGTAAAAAGAGATTTTTTTCTTCCCGGGATTCTTTTACATTCGGCTCCTCAATCACTATCCCCTCATCGGTCATCTCTACCTCTTCTTCACTTGAGACCGCCGTAGGTGCCACTGTTAGGATGATTCCATGACAAACCAATCCCAAACCCACAATCAAGGTAAGCGAAACAAGTAAAATCCCTTTTTTCTTTTCTCCGTTATACCATTGTCCCCAGCCAGGCACAAGGGAGGATAAGAGCATCGCCCTCCGTGAATTTCTTCTTCTCCCTTTAATCGTTTTATAGATTATTTCCTGCATTTAATAGTTCCACTCAATATTTTTTACCCTTTCATAGAGGGAGGCGATTGGTTTAGTTCCTCCCTTCTCTATCGGCAGGAAAATCATAAAGAGGTCCATTGATTTGCCTTTCTCCAACCTTTTCCTCTGGCTTCTACCTTTAACATAATTTACATAGATAAAGTCCTCCTGCTTGCCCAATAAACCGGGGGTAATCAAACCAATGCCCTCTCCTTTTCCCGCATGCGCATAAATCCAGGGTTTTATTCCAATCTTCGTCCTTCGAGTAATCCTGCCTCTGCCGGGAAGTTTCATCGTAACCACCTTTCCTCTCCCCGGAACAGAATAGTATTTAAGGGAATCACTGATTCCCCAATTCATTATACAAAGAACCTTATCTTCCCCTAAATAGCGAAATTTAGTCATCACAATCAGACAGGGAAGATTTTTTCTGATTTCCAGATTCAACTCCAGTTCATAGTCCTTGAGAACGTTGCCTTCAAGGTCTTTAAGCGAACAGACCAATCGGACAATCTTGCGGTCGGGTTTATCCATTACTACCTTAATTCTTTTTTTCTTGTCTACCGTCATATCCTTCCTGTTGGTAGAATCCTTGCCGGCAAAATAGGCGAGGTAATTCCCGGTCCTGATAAAATCCGGCTCAACGATGTAGAGATTGTTCTTTGTCTTTAAAATTACTCCTGACTGCGCAATCTTATAGCCAAAATCATCGGCAGCAAGAAAAGTTGAGCCCAAAAACAATAATGCTAAGACCAAATAGATTAAACTTTTTTTCATACTTTCTCCATATTTAACCAGTTCTTTCCTTTCTTTACTTCTACCTTGAGTGGCACAGCAAGAGACATTGCATTTATCATATCATCTTTCACAATCTTTGTCAAGTCATTTTCCTCTTCCTCTGGCCCCTCAAAGAGAAGTTCATCGTGGATGGTTAGGAGCATTACACTTCTTAAATTTCTCCTTATCAAATTTTCTTCAATTCTCTTCATCGCAATTTTTAAAAGGTCAGCTGCAGAACCCTGAACCGGCATATTAATTGCGGCTCTCTCGGCAAATTTACGAACCGTGGGGTTTTTACTTCTAATGTCGGGAATATACCTTCTTCTACTTAGTATGGTAGAAACATAACCATCTTCTCTTGCTTTCTCCAGGGTCTCCTCTAAATATTCTTTAACGCGGCTATACCTTTCGAAATAGCGATAAATAAAATCTTCCGCATCCCTTCTTTTAATTTCCAGCTCCTTTGCCAAACCAAAACCACGCATTCCGTAGATAACCGCAAAATTCACCGTTTTGGCGATGCGTCGCATCTGCGGGGTAATTTTTTCTCTGCCAAAGATTAAGGCGGCGGTCTCCGCATGAACGTCTTTGTCGTCTAAAAATGCCTTTGTTAAAGCTGGCTCACCGGAGAGATGCGCTAAAATTCTTAATTCAATCTGCGAGTAGTCAAAGGAAAAGAGAAAATTTTTTTTCTCGGCGCAAAACGCCTTTCTAATCAAACAACCATTCTCGGTCCTGATGGGAATGTTCTGCAAATTCGGACGGGAAGAGGAAAGCCGTCCGGTACTCGTTCCAATCTGATTGAAAGAAGTATGGAGTTTATGGGTTTTTTGATCAACCAGTCCTAACAGGGCATCCACATAGGTTGTTTTAAGTTTGTAAAGCTCCCGATACTTTAATAAGGTATCCGGTAAGGAATGAACCCTGGAGAGTTCCTTTAAGACCTCTGAATCGGTGGAGTAACCCTTCTTTGTTCTTTTACCCGGAGGTAATTTTAACTTCTCAAAAAGAATTTTCCTTAACTGGTCCGGGGAGTTAATGTTAAACTTTTCTCCACTTGCCAAATAAATCTCTCTCTCCAAATCCTTTAATTTTTCTCCGAATCTTTTGCTTAAAGAGGAAAGATAGACGATGTCAATATAAATTCCCCTAATTTCCATTTTTGCCAGAGTGCTGAGCAGGGGCATTTCCACCTCTTTAAAGAGGGAGAGAAGATTTTTTTCTTTTAGTTTTTCTTCGTAATGGTTGCGCAATTCGCTTATTGTCATTGCGAGTCCGCTTTTTTGCGGACGTGGCAATCTCTCATTCAACAGCTCCTCTGCCACCCCCAGGTCAAAAAGCGCTCCTTTTGCATTGATTCCTTTCCTGGCAAATTGAATGATTTTCTCCTTGAGATGAAAACCAATTTTTTCGGTATTTGTATCCTCAAGGATTGGTTTAAAATTCTCTAAATCTCCCAAAATCTCCGACATTTCATAAAACCTGCCAGGTTGAAAAAGAAGGAAATCTTCTTTGAGATTGCCACGCCCGCCTGCGGCGGACTCGCAATGACCATTTCTCTCACTGTCATTGCGAGCGTTAGCGAAGCAATCTCCCTTTTCTATTTCTTTCACCAATCTCCTGAATTCCAATCTTGCAAAGAGTTCCTGTAATTTCTGGTAATCCGGTTCCTTCATCCGGCAATCGGAAATTTTTTTGTCCAGGGGAACCTCTCGGTCAAGCATCGCCAATTTCTTGCTTAAAAAAGCAATCTCTTTCCCTTGTTCTAATTTTTCTTTCAGTGGCTCTTTTATTTTTTCAAGATTTTCGTAAAGGTTCTCTATTGCGCCAAAGTCCTTA
>DAOVNU010000191.1 GCA_030630065.1 bacterium
ATCCCGGAACATTACATCTCCAATATTGGGCAACCTATCACCTGATTTTCTTTTTGTCCAGTTGAACATAACCACTTTTCCTTTACGGTCTACGACTATGGTTTCTACAGGATTATATTCAAATAATGCTTTATTAAATTCTTCACTTTTTTGTAGTTCTTCTTTTGCCTTTTTGTGTTCGGTGATATCAAGAGCACTAATCATCACCCCAACCAATTTTCCTTGCTTATGAACAGGGGATGAACCTCGAACAATTTCTAAATATCTTATCTCGCCGGATTTTGTCTTCACCCGGATTTCCATTTCCGGATAAGGATAACCGAGGAATTCCTGCGCCAGGGCGTGCAATGCTTTTTTGACAAAATCCTTGTTCAGGAAACGGATAATTGACTTACCGATTATTTCTTTTTCAGAATAGCCAAAGTTGCTCAGAGTTTTTTTATTAGCAAAGAGTACCTTTCCCGTTTTGCTGAGGATAAGGATAATCTCTTTTGAATTATCCACAAGGAACCTATAGTTCGCTGCGCTTTCCCGCAGTCCCTCTTCCGTTTTTTTATCCATTACAAAAACCCTCCTTTATTTTCTTATTTAAGGCAAGGGCTATTTCTTTCAGTTCATCCCTGTCGGTAGAATGAGGAACAAAAGGTCTCTGCAGTTCCTTTCTGTTATAGCGCGGGATAATGTGCAGGTGAAAGTGCATTACCTCCTGCCAGGCAACCTCTCCGGCAGAATGAAATAGATTTATTCCCGAGCAACCAACCGTTTCCGGCATTATTCTGGCAATTCTTTTCGCCAGTTGCAGTATCCTGTTTAGAGCCGCATCGTCAACATCAAAGATATTTATAAAATGTCTTTTTGGAATTACGAGAAGATGTCCTTTTGTTGCCGGATTGATATCCGCAAATGCCATAACATCATTGTCTTCAAAAACTATATTTGCCGGCAAATTATGGTTGGCAATCTCACAGAAAATACATTTCTCCATTATGGAATTTCCTCTTTAATGAGTTTCAGCATTTCCTTTACCGCTTTTTCCAGTCCGACAAAGATTGCACGACCAATAATGGAATAACCGATATTTAATTCTTCAATTCCCGGAACCTGAGCGATGGGAATTACGTTCTTATAATTTAGTCCATGACCGGCATTGACTCTTAGACCCAGAGAAATGGCAAGTTCTGTCATTTCCTTAATTTTTTTTAGTTCCTTCTTTCTTTCCTCCCCTTTCTCATTAGCGTAGCTCCCGGTATGCAACTCCACAAACTGACTGCTCACTTCTTGAGATGCTTTTATCTGAGAGATTTCCGGGTCGACGAATAAACTAACCAAAATACCATTCTTTTTGAATCTTGCAATTGTTTCCTTAAGATGTTGAAAATTTCCCCTGACATCAAGTCCTCCTTCGGTTGTTAATTCCTTTCTTTTTTCCGGGACAAGGGTTACCTGATAGGGTTGCACTTTCAGGGCAATTTTGATTATTTCTTCGTTTGCCGCCATCTCCAGATTCAAAGGAATTTCCAGTCGTTCTTTTAGAAGAAAAAGGTCCTTATCCTGAATATGACGTCGGTCCTCACGCAGATGGCAGACAATGGAATTCGCCCCGGCCTCTTCCACAACCTTTGCTCCTTTTACCGGGTTAGGTTCTTCCTCTCTTCTTGCCTGCCGCAGGGTGGCAATATGGTCAATGTTTACGCCTAAGAGATTCTTCGCTCCGCTCAGAATGACTGTATTGTTCATAAAATTTTCTTTAATTTCTTAATAAAAAACACAT
>DAOVNU010000170.1 GCA_030630065.1 bacterium
GGAAATGAAAGAAGAATTCTTATTTCGGAACTCTCGGGCAAAAGCAACGTCCTTTACAAGTTGGAGAAATTCGGGATAAAACAATCAAAAGACAATGTCAAAGAGATGGTGGGAGTTCTGGGAATTCTGGAAAAGGAGGGTTATCAATTTGAAGCCGCAGATGCCTCCTTTAATCTTCTGGCGCGCAGAATGTCCGGGGATTATAAAAGATTCTTTAACCTGGTTGACTTTCGGGTCATTATTGAGAAGAAGAACGGAAAAATTATTTCTGAAGCAACGCTTAAACTAAAGGTTGGAAATAAAACGGAATATACGGTGGCGGAGGGGGATGGTCCCGTTGATGCTCTGAATACCGCCTTGCGTAAAGGTTTAGCGAAATTCTATCCGGTGCTTTCTAACCTTCGTCTTGTTGATTATAAGGTCAGGGTCTTGAATCCTGAAGCCGGGGCTGCGGCCAAGGTCAGGGTTTTAGTCCAGAGTTCCGATAAGAAAGAAACCTGGGGGACGGTGGGACTCTCTGAAAATATCATTGAAGCCAGTTTACAAGCTCTTCTTGATGCCGCTGAATACAAACTCTGGAAAAACAAATAAGGGGTCAGGTCTCCACATTTGACAAAATATTTATCTGTAATGTAGTTGCAAAGCTTGCTTTGCTGATGTAGTTGCAGAGTTTACTCTGCCCTGTCGAGCAAGCTCGACCACTACGTTTGTCAAATGTGGAGACCTGACCCCATACTCTCAAATGAAACAAATAAAAATAATGCAGGTTGGTCTGGGACCACTTGGGCAAAAAATTGCCAGTTATGTGGTGGAAAGAAGTGGGATGGAGATTGTTGCTGCGGTTGACCCGGCTCCGGATAAAGCGGGTAAAAATTTAAGTGAACTCTGCTCTCTAAATAAAGATTTGGGAATAAAAGTTTCTGCAGATATAAAGTCAGTAATTAAAGAGAATAATAAACCCAACGTTGCTCTATTAGCCACGGTCTCAAGTTTACAAAGAATAGTCCCCCAGATTGAGGAGATAGCAAAATATGGAATTAATGTTGTTTCCACCTGTGAGGAACTTGTATTCCCCTGGGATACCCAGCCCGAACTTGCCCGAAGATTAGATGAGATTGCTCGAAAGTATGGTATCTCCGTCCTGGCAACAGGGGTTAACCCTGGCTTTCTGATGGATTTTCTACCGATTGCCCTTACCGGTGTGTGCCAGGAAGTAGAAAGTATTAAGGTCTCAAGAATCCAGGATGCTTCATTTAGAAGAGTTCCTTTTCAAAAAAAGATTGGTGCCGGGCTCACTTTGGAGGAGTTCGAAGAAAAGAAAAAAACAGGAACCCTGCGTCACGTTGGTTTAACGGAATCCATCCAGATGATTGCCAGGAGAATGGGCTGGAAACTTGATAAAACAGAGGATATTCTCACTCCAATAAATCCCTCCCCCACGAGTGGGGAGAGAGGTTCTATCCTGCGGATAGAACCTCATTCAGTGAATGAAAAGAAGGGGGGAGAGATAGCCACCGGAGTTCAGCAAATAGGTAAGGGTTATGTCAATGGAGATGAGAAGATTACGCTTCTCTTCCGCGCCGCCGTTGGCGAAAAAAATCCCCGGGATACCATTGAAATCAAAGGAATTCCGGAGATAACCTCAACCATTGCCGGGGGAATCAACGGAGATATTGCCACCTGCGCCATCATCGTTAATGCCATTATGGCAATAATGAACGTATCTCCCGGATTGAAGACAATGACAGACATTCCCGTAGTATCCTTTTTTTGACAATCCCCTTGACAAATTATTTTTTTGAGGTATAATTACAGATGAGTAAATAAAATACATATTAAAATGCTTAACAAGGAATTAAATTTGCGTTATTGTTATTAACTACACTAAATATGAGAAAAAAAATAACTAACAATATCAAAAACGGAAATAAAAAATTTGTACTTAACATCGTCAAGGAGCGTCAGCCCTTATCCCGAACCCAGATTGGACAACTCACCGGAATAAGATTGGCAAGCATTACCAAATATGTTCAGGAATTAATGCAAGAAGGATGGCTGATTGAGGAAAACAGAAAGCCAGATAGCCAGCGTCCGAGAAATACAATGCTGGGCA
>DAOVNU010000012.1 GCA_030630065.1 bacterium
CCAAATGGTATTTCCCTGAGCAGGAAATAACGAAATGGGTCAATCCCGAATTCGGAAATAATCTCGTCAGGAGAAATAGCCGTTCCCTTTGATTTGGAAATCTTCTCCCCGGCAATATTCCACCACCCGTGGGCAAAGATTTTCCCGGGCAAAGGAAGGGATAAAGAAAAAAGAAGGGCAGGCCACATAATATCGTGAAACCGAATAATATCCTTACCTATAAACTGGACGTCCGGAGGCCAGTATTTCTCAAAAAGTTCCTGGTGGGAAAGATAGCCAACTCCCGAAAGGTAATTAAGAATAGCATCAAACCAGACATAAACGGTAAAATCTTTTTCAATCGGAATACCCCATTCACAATTCCTGCGCGTAAAACTTAAATCGTCAAGACCACCCTGGATAAAACTGGTCACCTCATTTTTTCTCTGAGTCGGAGCAATGAAGTCCGGGTTCTCACTAATATAGGAAAGCAAAGATTTCTGATATTTTGAGAGCCGAAAAAAATAGGTTGGTTCTTCCAGGGAACTAACCTTCCTTTTGCAGTCCGGGCAGAGGTTTCCTTCAAGTCGTGCGGCAGGAACGTAACTTTCACAATGGACACAGTAGTGACCCTGATAAACACCCTGGTAAAGGTCACCCTTCCGGTAAATTTTATGAAAGACCTCTTTCACTACCCTTTCATGCTCGCTTTCTGTCGTGCGGATAAATCGGTCGTAAGAGATACCCAGTTTTTCCCAGAGTTTTTGGAACCGGGCTGACATCCTGTCGGCTAACTCCTCTGGCTTTAAATTTAAAGAGGCGGCAGCAGCAGCTATTTTCTGACCATGTTCATCGGTACCGGTTAAGAAAAAAACGTCCTTGCCTAACAATCTTTCGGTTCTTGCTAAAACGTCGGCGGCAATCTCGGTATAGGCATGACCAATATGGGGAATGTCATTTACATAATACAGAGGGGTAGTGATATAGAATTTATTCACTTTTCTTTTTATAATTTTCTTCTTCAAACCTGAGACAGCACATCAATCTTCCGCAGAGACCCGAAATTTTATTTACATCCCGGGGAAGATTCTGCTCCTTTGCCATCCGCATCGTCACCGGCTCGAACTTTTTCAGAAAAAGAGCACAGCAAATGGGTCGCCCACAAACACCGTATCCGCCAATCATCCGCGCCTCATCGCGCATTCCAATCTGTCGCATTTCAATCCGACAACTAAAAATGCCTGCAAGTTCCTTCACCAACTCCTTAAAGTCAACCCTTCCCTCCGCCCAATAATAAAAGGTAACCGTGGATAAATCAAAGGAATGTTCCGCATCGATAAGTTTCATCAACATTTTTTTCTCTTCTATTTTTTTCAGACAAATCTTAAACGCCTCTTCATCCCGTTTATAATTCTCCTCGATTCTACTGATATCGGCTTCATTTACCTTTCTGATTACCTTCTTTAACGGCGAATCAAACTGTTTTAAGTCAAAAAACTTTGGCGGAGAGACAACCTCCCCATAATCCTCTTTCCCGGATTCCGACTCAATGATACAATAATCGGTTACTTTTAGATTTAAGTTTCCTACAAGGAAATAAGCAAATCGGTCTAATTTCCTGATTCGGATTTGGACAATCTTTTCCATTTCTCTGCCTCTCTATACTCTTTTTCTGCTTCTTTCTTTTCTCCCACCAATTCATACGCATTTCCCAATTCCTCATGGTAGATGCTCTTGGTTGGATAGCGCTTGATTGCCTCTTTCAATTGACCAATCCCTTTTTCTAAAAAAGAATGGTCTTTCTCCAGAACCCCCTTAAACCAGTAGAGTTGGGAGAGTTTGTAGTGGTAATAAGCCGGGTCCGGGTTAAGAGCTATCGCTTTCTGCATTGACTCAATCGCTTTTTTTAGCGCCGAAGAATCCTTTTGTGAAAAAGCAGCGTGCTGGTCAATAGCAGAAAGTTTGTACCAATAAGCAGGATTACCGGGCTGGTAGGATAACGCCCTTTGCAGCATTGCCCTTCCCTCGCTGAATCTATTTTCGTTTATAAGTTCTACGGATTGTTTTGCTTTCCTCCCGGCTAAAATTTCTCTGAAGTTCATCCCTCCGAGGAAAATAAGCATCATCATTATAAGCAAGAGAGTCGTTTTTGTCAAAACGGAATTCTGCACACAATAGCGGTGATTTTCTTTCAACTTCACTACCGCCAATGATAGAATGAAGAATGTAATTGTAGTCAAGGAAGGATTATAAAGGTCAAAATCACCAAAAGAATGAACGAGAAAGGCAAAAATAGATAGGGATAAACCCAGAAGAATTAAATTTTTTCTCTGAGTAACCTTCCTCAGCGCCGCCCGGAAAAAATTCCACCAGAGCCAGAGAAAGAAAAGAAGCCCAAAAATTCCCGTCTCCACCCAAATCTCCAAAAAATTATTATGCGCATGCTGGGTCTCCATCGTAGAGGGAAGTTTATATCTGGCAAATCTGCTGCCAAAGGTGCCCGGACCACTGCCTAAAAGGGGACTTTCCTTAACCATCCGCAAACTCGCCTGCCAGTAGCCCAGTCGGTCCTGGAAAGAAGAGGAATGAGGTAACCCCCCGAGCCGAAAGAGCAAAAGGAAAAGAATAAGAGAAAAAAGAATAAAGAGTCCGCTCCCCACCAGTATCTTTTTCTTTTCTTTCAAAAAATAAAAAATCAGAAAAAAAACAGAGATAAAAATTATAGTAAAATATCCCCCAATTGACTTTGTATAAAAGAGACAACAAAGCAAGAGTGCCGAAATTATCAAAAAAACATATTTTAAAAAGGATTTACTTCTAATCGCCATCACGAGTCCGATGGGAAAAAGCATAATAATATAGCCGGCAAACATATTGGGATAGACAAAGGTGGAAAAAATACGATTAGAGGAAAGTCGGGACAAAAGGGCCGGCGGTAATTCCCCCATCCGATAATGAGTGGCAATATATTCCCGGGTCGCCTCCAACCCCCAGAAATACTGGTAAATCCCGTAAAGAGAAACCAGGGTTGCCGAAAACAGGAGAATAATCAGAAAAGTCGTAACATCCTTTTCTTCAACATTATTAATCACCAGCCAGTAAAGAAGGAAATAACTGATAAACTGTAGCGAGAGATGCCAGGAAAGATAATGACAGTGTGAAAAAGAGGTAGTAATAAGGAGAACTAAAAGGAAAAGAAATATGGGAAGGTCGGAAGGGCTTTTTGAGAGAGAAAAAGTTTTTTCTCTTCGACAGAAAAGAGCAACCAGCCACACCAGAGCCAAAAAGACAATAGCTAATTGAAAACTGCTATTAAAAACGGGGTAGGTAAGACCATCAACAAAAGGTCGCAGAAAAATAAAGACCAGAAGAGTTACCTTGATTATTGATTTAATAATTTCTTTACTTTTCATTCAAAGAAGCTACAACTTTATTAATGTCATCAATTCTCTTACGAGAAAGATAATCCTTTAAACCTTTAATAATCCCCTGATAGGCCTGAGGATTAATAAAAATAGCCGTTCCCAGACCAATGGCATTGGCTCCGGCAATAATGAATTCCAGGGCGTCCCGGCTATCTGTAATCCCCCCCATTCCGATAATCGGCAAAGAGGTTGTTTTTCTCACCTGCCAGAGCATCCTTAACGCAATCGGCTTTATTGCCGGTCCGGAAAGTCCTCCGAGAATGCCACCCAATTTCGGGCTCTTTGTCTCTACATCAATGCTCATCGCGGAGAAGGTATTTACCAAACTTAAAATATCTGCTCCGGCTCTTTCTGCGGATTTTGCGATTCGAGTGATGTCGGTAACATTGGGAGAAAGTTTGACCAAAAGAGGAACTTCAGTTTGCTTTTTTGCCGCTTTAACCAAACCAAAGGTCTTGTCTTCATCCTGGGCAACCGTCAATTTTTTTCCGACATTGGGACAGGAAATATTCAATTCAATCCCCGCAATCTGCTCCTCGTTCAACCTTTGAATAAGTTGCAGATATTCCTCTGTGGTCTCTCCGGCAATGCTCACGATAATTGGGGTAGAAAATTTTTTCAGGTATGGTAATTTCTCCTTTAAAAAAAGTTCTATCCCTACGTTTGCAAGACCAATAGAATTCAAGAGACCGGATGCCGTTTCCGCCAATCGGGGGGGCGGATTGCCAACCTTTGGCTTAAGAGTGATTGTTTTGGTTACAACCGCTCCCAGTTCATTGATATTAATTAAATCCTGATATTCCTCTCCGTAGCCAAAACATCCGCTTTCCAAAATTAGTGGGTTCTTAAGAGAGATTCCGGCAAGATTTACCTTTAGATTAATGTTTTTCACCAGATTATTTGCTCGCTATCAAAAACAGGGCCATCCTTACAAACTCTTTGATAGCCATCTTTTGTGTTGATCACGCATCCCTGACAGGCGCCCACGCCACAGGCAATAATTTTTTCCAGGGAGAGATAACAGGGAACAGCGTATTTCCTGGCAATTCTGGCGGTTTCTTTAAACATCTCCGTCGGACCGCAGGCATAAACAACGATTGGGAGTTGGGAGTGGGGAGTTGGGAGCAGTTCCTGGAGTAAATCGGTAACCAAACCTTTTCTGCCTGAAGTGCCGTCCTCAGTGGAAACCATAACATCGACATTTAATTTCTTAAACTTATCCCGGCATAAAATATCCTCCCTACTTTTGCCGCCGATGAGAACAACAAATGGCAATGAGCGGCGAGTAAGTTCCTCAGCCAAGAAATAGAGGGAAGCAACGCCAATCCCCCCGGCAACAAGAACAACTTTTACTTTTCCATCAGGCAATTTATAGCCATTCCCTGATGGTCCAATCATATCCAAAAATTCGCCTTTTTTTCTTTGCGCGAGAATTTCCGTCCCTTTCCCTATTACTTTATAAAGAATTTGTAGATTTTTTTCTCCAACCGAATGGATAGAGAATGGTCTCCTTAACAGAGGAACTGTTTTCTGATTTACTCTGAGATGAACAAACTGCCCCGGTTTTGCCAGACGGGATATTTCACCCACTTTTAGGGAAAGTTGATAATAGGTTTGCGCAAAGAGTTCTGTATTTTCAGTAATTTCCGCTTTTATCTGAAGCATATGATAATAGCAGTTTAACATATTTTTCATTCTTTTGACAATTAAATATTGACAGTTCTCTCCTCGCAAAGTAAAATAAAGGGAAAAGGGGGGAGACAAAATGAGACATAGTATTGCTTTTTTAATTTTCATCCTGATTATCGGCGCCTTAATCGGCACCGTTACCGGAGAACTGTTAGGGCTTTTAGTGGGAGAGGGAACGAAAATGTATTCCTTTTTCAATATTGGTGTTACACCTTCCTTTGGTCCCGCCAAACTCAACCTCATCATTATGGGCATTACCTTCGGCATCAACATGAAGATTAACCTCTGCGGTATCATTGGGATGCTCCTCTGCGCCGTTCTCACTTTAAGAAAACTTTAATTCACAAAAATATGTGAAAAAGGTATGAATAATAATTCCTGGTTCTCGCAAATTTCCTTTAAACAGCGAATTTGGTTGTTTGTAACTATAGCTGTAATGCTTGCTATAGTCGTTCTTGCTACCTTGCTAAACTTATTGCTCAAACCTTATATTTATCTGTCGTTGGTATTAGGCGGACTCGTTTTTCTGATGAGGTTGGGGCGTCCAGACGGCTCCGATGTCAAAAACAGACGTAACTGGTATCCACGCACTCCACATATTGTTTCTCTCTTGCTTTCCGTAATCATCGCGGGATTTCTTTTGGGGAAATCACCTAACCCTATGGAGGGGATAGTCAAACTATTTAAGTCCATGGTGGGGCTATATTCTAATCCGGGAATTAAAGTAATCGCTTTCGGCTTCTTTATGATGCTTGCTGTTGTCGGAAATAAGATGATTTGTGGCTGGGCATGTCCTTTTGGCGCTTTTCAGGAGTTAATCTACTACCTGCCTATTCTGCGAAAAATGAAGCAGAAAAAACTCCCGTTTATTTTGACAAATACCATACGCGGAGGTCTTTTTCTCGCTATGCTACTTTTTTTGTTTGGCATTATAGGGGGCCATAAAGGCACCGTTATTTATCGTTATCTTAATCCCTTCAATTTGTTTGACCTTCATTTTGAAAGCTTTAGCATTTTGCTGACGGTTATTATTGCCTTAGGTGCATCATTCATCACCTACCGTCCTTTCTGTCAACTCATTTGCCCTTTCGGTTTTGTGTCGTGGATAGCCGAACGATTCAGCATTAATCGCATCCGTATCGATAAAGATAAATGTACCCAATGCGGTGCCTGCATAAAAGCCTGCCCTTTGGAAGCCGCAAAAGGTAGAGTTTTCGGAAACAAAATGCCGGCAGATTGTTTCAGTTGTGCACGTTGCTTGAATGTTTGCCCGGTTGACGCCATCAGATTTGGGGGGGTCAGGTCTCCACATTGACAAAATTACAGAAATTAAAGGATGAAAAAATATGAAAATGCCATCAAGAATTGGCCTGAGGACGAAAGGCCGCGAGAAAAACTTTTCAAGTTCGGGGAACACACCTTAAGTGATACCGAGTTATTGGCGATTCTTTTGCGCACTGGCAGCAAAGGTCAAGATGCAGTTGCTTTAGCCCGCAACATCATCCAGGAATTCAAAACCTTCCGTAATATGAGCCACACCGACATCCGCCGCTGGAAAAAGTTTAAGGGTTTGGGTCAAGCCAAAATTGCGCAAATCAAAGCCGCCATCGAAATCGGCAGGAGGTTCAGAGAAGAAAAGATAAAGAAGAAAACAAAAATAACCTGCGCCAAAGAAGTCGCTAAACTTCTAATGCCGCGGATGCGTGACTTAAAGTTTGAGCTCTTTAAGGTCTTATTTTTAGACGGACAGAACCAACCAATTCTTGGCATTGTTGATATTGAACAGGGTTCCATTACCCAGGCAAGCCCGGTCATCAGAGAAATTATGCACAAAGCCCTGCAGAATTTTGCCGCCGCTCTCATCTGTGTCCACAACCACCCTTCCGGAAATCCCAATCCCAGCCGGGAAGACAAGGACTTCACTACTGAACTTGTCTCTGCCGGCAAACTCCTGCAGATAAAGGTCCTGGACCACATCATCTTCGGCAACGATAACCACTTCAGTTTCGCCGATGAAGGATTAATGAAATAGGGAACTGAGAAAAGCTATAAAGGTTTTTTTTGACTTCTCATCATTGTATGGTAAAATGTCCACTGTATAGAAATGTCCACAAAATAGTGGACTTTTATTAAGAGTGGATATTATTCCGAAAAGGAAATGATAATGAAATCAATTTTTAGCGATAAAGCTACGGTAATTATTCGAGCTATGTTATCTCAACCTAAGAGAAAATGGGTAGTTAGAGATTTTGAAAACGAATTCAATATAGGCCGAAGTAGAGCTGCTGATGTATTATCAACCTTACGCAAGAAGGGGTTTGTGGGGGGTATTCCTTCCGGAAGATTGGCTCACAATGTACTTGTTAGCGGAAAAGAGCTAATAGAAGAATGGGCTAAATTTTATAGTTTCGATCTTAACGATATGCATCTTTACTATTCATCAGAGAGAAATATCTTAGAAAGTTTAAGAAAATATTTCAAAAGGCGTGGTTTATCTGATAAGTATGCTTTAACTTTGCATAGCGGCGCTAATCTCATTACCAATTACGTAAATATAGATTCTGTTTATTGTTATCTTAGCCCTGAAAATTTCGATAAGTTATCCTTAGAGATACGTCAAGGGTTAGATTTGAAGGAACTAAAACGTGGCGGCAATGTTTTCCTTGTAAAACCTTATTATAAGAGGTCTGTATTTTTGAATAAACAAAAAATAAAAGGGTACTATATTGTTTCTAATCTTCAGTTGTATCTGGATCTATATAATTTTCCACAACGCGGGAAAGAACACGCCCGATATTTATTGAAAACTCTTCGCGAAGAAGGGAATGGTTTTATTTAAATGGTCCTGATGATTTTGTCAGTGATATACGCGCGGATGCTTACGAAAGAATTTCCCAGGTTTTGATTTAAATATTGCAAAGTTTACTGCCGATGAAGGATTGATAAAATAATGGAAGAGAAAGAATATAGACCAGTAGAAGAGAAAATCAAGCCAGAATTAAAAAGAACATTACGCGAGAGTGATACACGAATAATTATTGATAGAAAATTGCGAGAGGCGGGTTGGGATATTGAGGATAAGAATCAAATTACTACCGAAGAACCTGTCAAATCTGGTCGGATGGATTACCTGTTTAAAGATAGGCGTGGTCGTCCCATTGGAATCATTGAGGCCAAGCGTTTTTCAATAGAGCCTACTTCAGGAAAACAACAGGCGTTAGAATATGCTAAAGATTTAGGTGTTGACTTTATATTCTTAAGTAATGGCGAAGACATTTATCTCTGGGATTACAAATACCGACCGGAACAGAAAGTTGCTACTTTTTTCTCACAAAGAGACCTTGAGAAATTTTTGGTATTAAGAAAATCAAGAAAACCTTTATCTGTAATTCCTATCCCTGAGAAATCTTTTGTTCAAAGTAAAACTAAAGAGATTCGTCCTTGCCAGAAAAAGGCTATTCAAACAATGGACAGAGCAATTGAAAGTGGCAAAAGAGAAATGTTGCTTACAATGGCTACCGGCATAGGCAAAACTTTAACCATTGCCATCCAGATAAAAAGAATGTTTGAGGCCGGCTTAATTGAAAAAGTTTTATTTTTAGTGGATAGAATTGAATTGGGAAAGCAAGCCCAGGATACTTTTAATGATTACTTAAAAGAATATCCTTCAGAGCTTCTTTATGGTGGTAGACAGAAAAGAGAAAGTTCAATCATTATCGCTACACTTCCTACAATCTATTCCCAACTGCAAAGTTTTACCAGTGGATACTTTGACTTAGTTATTTCAGATGAAGCTCATCGTTCAATTTACCATATTTACAAGACAATTTTAACCTATTTTGACGCCATAAAGATTGGTCTTACCGCCACCCCCTCAACACATATTGACAGAAACACCTACAAACTCTTTGGTTGTTGGAATGAAAAGGAACAGAAAGGAAGCCCGACCTTTATCTATGGACTTCGGCGAGGAATTCAAGAAGGTTATCTTGCCGGTTACAACATTCTTCGTATTGATACAAAAGTTTCATTAGAGGGAATTACTTACGAAGAAGAAGATTACAACCCTGAAGATTTAGAAAGAAGGATTAATGTCCCGGCAAGAAATGAACAGATAGTTAAAGCATATAAAGAGGAAGAAGAAAAGCATCAATCCAGAAAACACCGTAAAGCCATTGTCTTTGCAATAACTCAAAATCATGCCGCTCAACTTGCTTACTATTTCAATCGGGTTTATCCAGAATTTAATGGTCGTTATGCTGAAGTGATTACTTCAAACATTTCAGATGCCGACCGGGCAATAAAGAGATTCAAACAAGAAGAGTTCCCTTATGTAGCGGTCTCTGTTGGAATGTTAGACTGTGGTTTTGATGCTCCGAAAGTTGAGAACATTTTAATGATTCGACCAACCAAATCTCCAATTCTCTATCAGCAAATGCGTGGCAGGGGTTCACGGCTTTATCAAGAAATTAGCAAGACCTCATTTAGAATTTATGATTTTGTTGGAGTAACTCGTGACTTTAATGATGAAAGCTACAACCCCTATTCAGATATTTTAGAATATAGAAAAGGCATCCCCTGGGGAACTGAACCAGACGAATTAACTGAGGAAGAGAAGAAAATCCCAGAGAATATCAAAAGGATATTCGTCCAGATTCCCGAAAATGCTCCTGAAAATGTTGATTTGATAGTTAGGCGAGAATACGTAGAGATAGGGCCAGAAGGTGAAAAGGTTGATGTTGATGATTATCAAGTCAAATGGGAAAGAGAAATCCAATCTCTCGTAAAAATCAATCCTTTAATTAGGAGGATAAAAGAAGGTGGTGAATTAACAGATAAAGAAATTCAAGAATTGGTTGAGAAACTTAATTCTCCGGAATTTTATTTCAATGAAGCAAATCTAAAGACCGCTTATCATTATCCTGAAGGGACTCTTTCGGAATTTGTGAA
>DAOVNU010000103.1 GCA_030630065.1 bacterium
TCTTCCTTCAGGGAAAATTCTCTGCATGATTCGGGAAAGTATTATAAAGAGCTATCTCTATTATTCGGAATCCTTGGATAATGGAGAAACCTGGTCTTTCCCTGAAAGAACCGACATCTGGGGTTTTCCCGCCCATCTTCTTGCTTTGAGAGATGGCAGGGTTCTCTGCACCTATGGCTATCGTAGGCCTCCTTACGGAGTTCGTGTCTGTTTATCTGATGATGAAGGTAAAACCTGGGACATAAAAAAGGAAATCGTTTTAAGAAATGATGGATTTCATGGAGATTTAGGCTATCCTTCTTCAGTGGAATTAGAAGACAATCAAATTCTTACCGTTTATTACTTTCATACCGGCAAACCAGTTTCCGATTCTTCTTATGCTCATTATTCCCAGCCGCAAGGAATCAGGTATATTGCCGGCACTTTTTATAAGGTCTAAGATGAAAAAGGAGAGTTATGGATATTAAAAGTTTTAAAGGAGTTTATCCCGCCTCTTTGACTCCATTTAAAGGGACGGTTCTATTAATTATGAGATGATTCCAAAAATGGTAGAGGCAAAGATTACTGTTGATAATTTTCTTCAACTTTTCAAATTGAAAAATGTTGTAGGAATGAAATTTACATCCTATAACCTCTATGAGATGAGGAACATCATTGAGGAGACAAAAGAAAAATTATTGGTTCTTTCCGGTCCGGACCAGATGGCTTTACCGGCATTGGTAATGGGCGCAGAAGGCAACATCGGTTCCACCCAGAATATCTTTTCTAAAGCATTCGTCAGGATGTTCAAAAAATTTCAGGAAGGAGATATCTTTGCCTGTCAGGGAATACAGTATAAATTGAATAGAATTATAAGAATCTTGCTTAAATACAAAAAGGATTCCTGGAAAATAGCGATAAGAATAGCTGGCTTTGACTGCGGTAGAAATAGATTACCGGCACTTAATTTAAACAAAGAAGAAAAAAAGAATCTTAAGAAGGGCTTAGAAAAAGCAGATTTTTACCGATTATTGGAAAAGGGAAAATGAGGGGAAAACAAAGAAATATCCATCAGGATTTCCATGGGAGTTTCAGCATTGCTCTTGACTACTTGAGGGGTAATTTTTTTCTAATAGCATCAACAACAGCAGAAGAGGAGATGGTGGCGCCGGTGATGGAATCAATCTTTCCGGAAAGTTTTTTCTTCTTGAGGTAAAGGTTATCTTTAGTTTTTCCAATAAACTGCTCCAGGAATTTTTTCCCCTTAATTTTTGCTCCTAAACCAGGCGTTTCATTCGATTCCAGGATTTTTACTCCGGTAATTTTCCCTCTTAAATCAACTCCTACTTTTAGTTTAATTTCTCCGCTGTAACCCCGGGTTGTAACCAAATAAACCTCTCCTACTTTTTTTCCACCTTTTAAGCCGATTTCAATGACTTCTCCTTTTCTTGTTTCTTTCTCAAAAGTTGTTGCCTCGGGAAGAACTTCCTGACTGGCTAATTTTTCTTCCAGGACTTTCTGCTTTTCTATCCTTTTTTCGGTTAGTTTATAAACCCCTGATAATAAAAGTCCGGAAACTGCGCAAACCCCCATCAACAAAACACCATATTTAATTAAGTCCTTTTTCATTTTGTCAAATGTTGAGACCTGACCCCTTTTACTTTGTCAATCAGAGGTACCAAACAGTTCATCAATAAAATACTGTAGCAGACCCCTTCGGGATAACCTCCCCAGAATCTGATTAGACAGGTGATAATTCCACAACCAAGGCCAAAAATTATTTGTCCTTTTTTTGTGATTGGACTGGTAGTATAGTCGGTAGCCATAAAGAAAGCGCCCAGAATAAGACCACCGGAGAGAACCTGAAACAAAGGGTCCTTTCCCGCACAAAAGGAGAATAAGGCAACTGCTGCAATAAAACTTAGCGGTGTATGCCAGGAAATGATTCTTCGTAAAAAAAGAAAAATAGCGCCTATCAGAAGAGCGAGAACGCTTGTTTCCCCGAGACAGCCGGCTCTTGTTCCGATGAAAAGAGTGAGATAAGAAGGAAGAGGAGAAGCAAGGTTGTCCTTGATAATCCCTAAAGGTGTTGCGCAACTTATTGCATCAAAGGGGGATACCCAGGAGGTCATAATTAAAGGGAAGGAAGCAAGGAGGATTGCCCGTGCCGCTAAAGCCGGGTTGAAGATATTATGCCCCAGACCGCCGAAAAGTTCTTTGACCAGGAAAATAGCAAAAAAACTGCCTAAAGCTGGTATCCAGAGGGGTACAGCCGGTGGAAGAATAAATGCTAAAAGAAGTCCGGTAATAACAGCACTGCCATCAAAAATTCTAACTTTTCTTCTAACAATTAGTTGAAATAATCCTTCTGTACTTATTGCAGCAATAACGCTGACCAAGATAATATACAAGGTATGAATTCCAAAAAAGTGAATTCCTATCGCTACTGCTGGCAACAATGCAATCACCACGCTCCACATAATTTTTGACGTAGTTTCCGGGGATTTAATGTGAGGACTAATTGCTAAAGAAAAGGTTCTGTTTTTCATTGTTCCTTCGCCCACTTAATATATTGCACCAAAGGTCTTTTTGCCGAACAGACATAGGTGCAGGCACCGCACTCCATACAGTCGTCAAGACCTAATTTTTTGGTTGATTCCCAATCTTTATTCTCGGCATATCTTCCTATCTCGGAAATTAAAATGTTCATCGGGCAGACCTCATTGCATTTCCCGCAGCGGATACAGGGCTCTATTTCCTCGCTCCGAAATTCATCCTTTGGTAAAAGTAAAATTCCGGTTGTTCCTTTTGTTACCGGAATCTCGGTTGTCTGTTGAGCAATTCCCATCATTGGTCCACCGACGATAATTCTTTCCGTATCCTCAGGAAGTCCATCGCATGCAGTAATCAGTTCGGAGATTGGTGTCCCAATCCTTACCCGGAAATTCCCCGGATTCTTAACCCGCGGTCCACTGACGGTAACTACCCTTTCCACAAGCGCCTTGCCATCAACAACCGCTTCTTTAATCGCTAAAGCGGTAGAAACATTCTGGACAACCACTCCCACGTCCATTGGTAGTCCCCCGGGAGGAACCTCTCTTTTGGTAATTGCTTTAATTAATTGTTTTTCTGCCCCCTGGGGATATTTTGTTGGGAGAACAATGATTTTTATTTTTAATTTTGCCCGCCAATACTGCTGGGCAGATTGAATTTTGAATTTGAGGGATTTAACCGCCTCGGGCTTATTGTTCTCAATCCCGATATAACCCTTTTTAACATCCAGAACCTTGAGAATAATCCGGAAGCCCTCCAAAATCTCTTCCGGTTTCTCAATCATTAACCTATAATCGGCTGTAAGATATGGCTCACATTCGCAGCCATTGAGAATTACGGTATCAATCTTCTTTTCTTTCGGCGGAGAGAGTTTCACTATGGTGGGAAAGGCGGCTCCGCCAAGTCCAACAATACCTGCTTCCCTAATTCTGCCTTTAATGGATACAATGGATTCTTCTCCCCAATCCATTTTATTTAGAAGAAATTCTTGATCTCTGTTGTCGGATTCAATGACAACGGAAAGAACTTCTTGTCCCGGGGGGGTGAGAAATTCTTTAATGGCAGTGACCTTTCCTGAGAGAGAACTATGCACCGGAGCGGAAATAAATTTTTTACTCTCCCCAATTTTTTCACCTTTTTTAACAAGGTCTCCTATTTTAACGATGGGCTCATTGATTGCTCCGGTATGCTGGAGAA
>DAOVNU010000178.1 GCA_030630065.1 bacterium
ATTGTCCCTGATAGTAAACCTCCTGTTTGCAGAATAATAGATTACAACAAGTACAAGTATGAGCAAAAAAGGCGCGCTAAGGAGTCAAAGAAAAAGCAGAAAGGGATCGGCCAGCAAAAAGAGATTAGGTTATCTCCTGTAATTAGTGAGCACGATTATAATTTTAAAAAGGAGCACATTGCAAACTTTTTGAAAGACGGCAACAGAGTGAAGGCAACCATCAAGTTTAGAGGAAGGCAAATTATTCATCCTGAGCGGGGAAGACAAGTACTGGAGAACTTAGCGCGCGATTTATCCACTCTGGGCGTTCTGGAAAGAAATCCCCGCTGGGAAGGAAAATGGCTGAACGTAATTTTTAAACCGGTATAAGATAGTGGAAAACTATAATGCCAAAAATAAAGACAAATAAGGGTGCAGCAAAACGATTCCGCATCACCAAAAAAGGAAAAATCAAGCGGAATCGCGGCAGTACAAGCCATCTTCTCACCAAAAAGAGCCCTAAACGAAAACGTTTTTTAAGAAAGGGTGCCTCTGTAAGCGAGGGATTAAAAAAAAGAATAAGGAGATTATTACCCTATGGTTAAAGTGAGCAATGCACCGGCAGGACGTCGGAGAAGAAAAAAGGTACTTAAAAGAGCTAAGGGCTTTCGCCAGGGTCGTTCTAAACTCTACAAGCATGCCCAACAATTTACCGAGCGCGCCGCTACTTACTCCTGGCGCGACCGCCGTCAGAGAAGAAGAGATTTCAGGCAGTTATGGATTATCCGCATTTCAGCCGCAGCCAAACTAAATGGAATTTCTTATAGTAAGTTCATCGCAGGATTAGAAAAAGCAACTCTTCCCCTGGACCGTAAGATACTGGCTGACCTCGCTGTAACAGATGAACCTACCTTCCAGAAACTCACCAAGATTGCTAAAGAAAAAAAATGAAATAGTGGTGCAAAATGATACTAAGAACATTTTTGCTGGTGACAGTCATTGCGATTGTAGGTTTCGCCAATTTCTATATTTCTTCAGTCCCGGGACAATACGAACACATTCTTCGCAATTTAGTCAATCTTCCTGCTCTGGCTTTTTTCATCTTTATCTACGGATTAAATAAATCTTTGAGAAAAGAAATCTTTTTTCTAAAAAGAAATAATGAGAAATTAAAATTGTCCATCTCTGACTATGGTAAAGAATCCTCAGTGCTCACTGCACTTAATGAAATTATTGATGTTTTCGGGAAAAATCCTAATCTGGAAGATGTTCTCAACAGGATTGCCGATAGTGCAGTCAAATTACTTAAGGTGAAACATCTCCTCCTGCAAGTTTACTCCACAGACGAACAGAAGTTCTTCACCCAGATTATAAGGGGAAAAGAGGAGTTTGAATTAAGTGAGGACATTATTGAAGATATCATTCTGCAGGGAAATAGTGCGCTCATCAACAATCTGGCTAACTTTCCGAGATACCGTAATTTTGCCAAGAAGGGCTATACGTCTTTTCTTACTGCCCCCTTAAAGGTGAGAGGAGAAAGTATCGGCCTGATTGCTACTCTTTCCAGGGAAAAACGCAACTTCAGCGGGAGGGATTTGGATATTCTCACAATGATTGCCGCCCAGTCCAGTTTAATCGTAGAGAATACGCATCTTTTAGAAAAAACAAAGGCGCTTTCCATCACCGATGGTCTTACCAACCTTTTCAATCATCGCCATTTCCAGGAAAAAATAACAAAGGAATTAGAAGAGGCAGAAAAGAATAAGACTCCTCTCTGCCTGGCAATGGCTGACATTGACTATTTCAAAGAGTACAATGACCTGAACGGACATCCTGCCGGCGATGAGGTCTTGCGGCAAATTGCCAGGATTCTAATGAATGAGACAAAGGGCTCGGATACTGTTGCGCGCTATGGGGGTGACGAATTTGTTATTATTTTTCCCAATACTATCAAGAAGGATGGTTTCCGTCTCTGCCAGCGATTCAATAAAAAGATTAAGGATTTCAAATTTGTAAACGAGGAAAAGC
>DAOVNU010000206.1 GCA_030630065.1 bacterium
ACTCGTTCCCAATCCTCTGTTCGGTATCCCGGTAGAGTGAAAAGATAGGAGAAAAGTTCGCCCGACAATGCGCAAGCAGTTGGTAACGGTCCTTCCTATGCCGAAGAAAGGTTCTTTCGTGAGGAATAATGGAACCGTTTTTCAAACTTTCCAGTTTTAGAAGCACCAAAAAACCAAAGGATTCCTTCTTTTTCTTTTTAATGCGATACCTTTGCCGATAAAGATAAATCGCCTCTTTTTTATCCTGACAGAAAATTTTATCTCTCTGCCAGGCGGTAAAATAATTATTTGCCTGCACATACCTGTCCTTTTCTTTTCCTAAGATGATCCGGATAATATTATAAGGACTTTTCTGATAAAATTTTTCTCTCTGTGCTGGCTCAATCACATCATAGGGAGGAGTGACCACGTCTTCTAAATGAACAATCTTAGGGTTATAAAAAACCGCTTTAAATGGAGCAATTTCAGCCATTGTTTATTTTTTAACATCGCACGATAAATCGTGCAACTACTCCTCTGGAAGCCAAACCTTTATTTTTGCTTCGGTTTCCAGATTTTTATACCAGGTCGCAAGGGCTTCCTGTCCCTTTTGATAAAAAAGGATTTGGCGAATAAGTTCTCCGTCCATTTTATTTCCTTTATTCGCTTTCCTGTAATCGGCAATCTCTTCAGCGGTAACTTTAAGATTAAGTGCGGTGAGAACCGTTTTTTCTAATTTTTGGAGGAGTAAAGATTTCCTCACTTCCTCTTCATGCCGCCTTAATTCATTAGCCGGAATCCTTTGCAGAATTCTCCTGAACTTCTCTTCATCAAATTTGCTTTCCTTATCAAGAAAAACCGGCTCCTTTTTAATCCGGGCTAAAACCTCATCATCCTGCACCCGGATTCTTTGTCTCTTTATCTCCTGAGAAAGAAGTTCATCCCGGATAAGCATCTCCAGGGCTTTTTCTCTTAATTTTAATTTCTTCGCCGTTTCCTCATTAAACTTATCACCGAGAATCTTCCGGTAATTGCCCGTTAAGTTCTCCAGAGCAATATAGTATTCCTGCTTCGTAATGGGGACCCGATTTATCTTTGCCACTAAATTTCTTTCCGGTCTGCCCACCCCAATGCCAACCCCCCACCAGATAAAAGTCGGTATAATCAGGATGGCTAAAATCCAGTAAACCCGTCTTAAGTTCTTCTTCTTTTTTAAGAATTTAAACATTTTTCGACAATAATTATAAATTCACCTTTCGGTTTCTTTTTTTCAAAAACAGAGATTAATTCCGAAAGAGAGTCGCAAATAACCTCTTCAAATTTCTTGGTTAGTTCCCTGCAGACCGTTGCCTTTCTTTCTCCAAAAATTTCCCGAACTTCTCTCAGGAGAGAAAGAACCCGATAGGGGGATTCATAGAAAACAACTGTTTCCGAGCGACGGGAAAGTTCCCCAAGAACCTTTTCTCTCTTACCCTTTTTTCTGGGCAGAAACCCTGGAAGGGTAAAAGTCGTCGTGGGCAGTCCGCAAACCGAGAAAGCCGCAGTAATCCCACAAGGGCCG
>DAOVNU010000079.1 GCA_030630065.1 bacterium
AATGTTAATGGAGGAGCAATAGCATTGGGTCACCCCATTGGAGCAAGTGGCGCGAGGATATTAGTTACCTTGCTCTATGAGATGAAAAGGCGAAAAGTAGAGTATGGACTATCCACCCTTTGTGTTGGAGGAGGAGAGGGAATGGCGCTAATTGTAAAAAGAAAAAAATAAAGAGAGGAGAAAACCTGTGGAAATCAAGAAAGTATTTGTTATGGGGGCTGGCACTATGGGAAGCGCTATTGCTGAAATAATATCTAAATTTAATCTGGAAGTTCTTCTGGGAGACCTTACGGATGACATTGCGCAGAAGGCAATGAGGAATATTGAGCACCACTTACAGAGGAAGGTTGAGAAAGGAAAGATGAAATCTGAAGAGAAAGACACCCTCCTCTCCCGAATCAAAATCGCGCATAACATAACCGAAGCATCCCAGGCAGATTTCGTGATTGAGGCAATCATTGAAGATATAAAAAGTAAGAAGAAGGTTTTCGCTACTCTGGATAAGTTGTGCCCACCTGAAATAATATTAGCCACCAATACCTCTACCTTAAGTATTACTGATATTGCGACCGTTACCAGGAATCCGGAGCGGGTTGTCGGAATACATTTTTTTAATCCGGTTAGCAGAATGGAACTTGTAGAAATCGCCAGAGGAAAGAAAACTTCTCAGGAAACCGTTGTTACTACGAAGAAATTTGCAGAAAGATTGGGGAAAACGCCAGTAGACGTTAATGACACTCCCGGCTTTATCGTTAATCGGCTCCTCATTCCGATGATTAATGAAGCAATCTTTGCCTTATCGGAAGGAGTGGCTAATAAAGAATCTATTGATTTAGCGATGAAACTGGGAGCTGCTCATCCAATGGGGCCTCTTGTTTTAGCCGACCTCATTGGTTTAGATGTCTGTCTCTACATTATGGAAACCCTGGAAAAGAATTTTGGAGACCCCAAGTATCGTCCCTGTCCTTTATTGCAAAAGATGGTAGAAGAAAGGAAATTAGGCCGAAAAACAGGAGAAGGTTTTTACTCCTACAGAAAATAATTTTTCCTACGGATTAAAATTATGCAAAAAGTAAGTTTTGCCAAAAGAAATGAGTGGGTTTAAAACAATAAAAGTAGCAGGAGAATGGGCAATCCTGACAACTCCTAAAAATCCGATGGAGGCAAAGATAATCAAAGGGAAATTAGAATCGGAGGGAATACCGGTATTCTTGAAGCAGGAAGCTATTGGTATAATATATGGAATTACTACAGATGGCTTGGGAGAAGTCAAAGTTCTGGTTCCAAAAAATTTAGTTGAGAAAGCCAGAGAAATCCTTAAAGTAAGGGATGAAAACCTATAAAGTAGCGGTGGTAGGAATTGGGATGGTAGGGAAGGAGATGGTGAAAATTCTCAAGGAGAGAAACTTTCCTATTCGGACCTTAAGAATTCTTGCTACCAGAGAAAGAGTTGAAGAGATTGAGGGAGAAAAATTTGAGGTAGAAAAGACAACTGCGGATTCATTCAGGGATATAGACATTGCCCTTTTCGCCGGAACGGAAGGGGCTAAGGGCGCCTCTCGACAATTTGGCTGGTCTGCGGTAGAGAACGGGACACTTGTCATTGACAATGGGGATGACTTCAGGATGGACCCAAGAGTTCCTTTGGTCGTGCCTGAGGTAAATCCAGAGGCATTGCTGAAACATCAAGGTTTTATTTCTAACCCAAACTGCTCCACCATTCAACTGGTGATGGCTCTTTTTCCTCTGCACCAAAAAGCGAAAATTAAAAGGGTTATTGTCTCCACCTATCAGGCGGTTAGTGGTACCGGAAGAGCCGCAGTCAAGGAATTAGAGGAGGAAACAATAAACTTTCTGGGAGACAAAAAAGTTAATTGCAGAGTTTATCCCCGGCAAATTGCCTTCAATGTTTTTCCCCAGGTAGGCAGTTTAAGCGAGAAATATCCCGGTTATTATAGTGAAGAGGTTAAGTTTATCCGGGAGACAAGAAAAATCTTTGATGAACAGGATTTAGCCATTTCGGCTACCTGCGCTCGTGTCCCGGTCTTTAACTCCCACAGCGAGGCAATTACAGTAGAATTTGAGAAAAAAATGACCCCTGATGAGGCAAAAAAAATCTTAGCCAATTCCCCGGGGATTAAGGTTATTGACGAGCCGGAAAATTCATTTTATCCCACACCCATTGAGGTCTCAGGCAAGGATGATGTTTTTGTCGGACGGATTCGGAGAAACACACTTTTTACGAATGGTCTGGATTTATGGGTTGTCAGCGATAATATCAGAAAAGGGGCGGCATTAAATGCCGTCCAGATTACAGAGATACTAATTAGAAAAACGTAGTTGCACGATTCATCGTGCGATGTTAAAAAAGGAGGAGAAAAATGAGAAAGAGATTTTTGCTGTTGGGCCTGGGATTAGCATCTTTGGTGCTTGCAGGATGTATGAATGTAGAGAGTAAATATTACATCTATCCGGATGGTTCGGGAAAAAATGCAACCTTGTTTAGTATGGACCCGGCTAAAATGATAGGGATGACAGGCGGTATGCTCAAGGGGATGATGCCCGGCGGAATGTCAGGGGCAACAAAAGGTGCCCAAGACCCAATGGAAGAACTTAAAAAATCAGGGGTCAGCGGAATTTCCGAGGTAAACACAACCTTTACAATCTACTTCAATGATGTCCGTAAATTCAAATCAGGGATAAAGGAACTTACCTGGGAAAAGAAAGATAACCTTTATCATTTAAGAATTGTCCCGGATTTAAGTAAAATGCAGGAACAGTTCGGGTCTAAATTACCTGAAGGAGCAACTGAGGAACAGAAACAGACAGCAGCAATGGGAAAAATGATGCAGATGCAGATGCTTAAAGGAATGAAAATTTCCTTTGTGGTAGTGATGCCGGGGAAAATAGTAAAAAGCAATGGAAAAATTGAAGGAAGAGAAGCAAAATGGGAAATGACACCAGATGAATTAATGAAGAAAAAGGAGATAGTATTTGAGACCTTTTCTGAACTTTCCTCACCAGAGTTAGGAAATGAATTCAAAAAATTTAAGGAGGAATTAGGCGGAGCCAGCAAAAAATTTAAGGAAGCAGTAAGCTCCTTTCAATAAACATCAATGAGGAACGTAAGATTAACCATTTCCTATGACGGGACAAATTATTGCGGATGGCAGAGGCAGAAAGGAGAATTTCGAGGAGTTAAGAAAAGGACAATTCAGGGGACAATAGAAGAAACGTTAGAAAAATTGCTTCGGGAGAAGATTAAATTAACTGGCTCGGGACGAACAGATTCCGGTGTCCACGCTTTCGGTCAAGTAGCCAACTTCAAGACAAAAAGCATTCTTTCCTTAAAAGAGATTGGGAGAGGTCTGAATGCGCTTTTACCCAAAGATATCAGGATTAAAAGGGTCATCTCGGTTCCGGAAAGATTTAATAGCCGCTATGATGTTCTTTCCAAAATCTACCACTATGTAATTTCCCGACATGATTCTCCTTTTCTTCTTAATTATGCCTATTTTTGTCCCTACAAACTTGACCTTTCAGCAATGAGGAAAGCATCCGGATTCTTAATCGGAAAACATAACTTCTTCTCTTTCCGAGCAGCAGGAAGTAAAATAAAAAATTCGGTTCGCTCCATCGAAAAACTCTCAATCAGGAAAAAGAAAACAACTTGCAGCGATTTAATCATAATTAAGATACAGGCAAGCGGTTTTCTTTATAAGATGGTGCGGAATATTGTGGGAACTTTGCTTGAAGTTGGAAAAGGCAAAATTTCTCCCGGGGAGATAAAAAAAATTCTTTACAAAAAAGACAGAAAATTTGCCGGTCCCACCGCTCCGGCAAAAGGGCTCTATTTGAAGGAAGTAAGGTATTAAAAAAATAAATGGATTTAGAGAGATTAAAAAAAATTATTAAAGGGATGGTCAAGTTCAACGAGCCAATGAAGAACCACACCTCCTTTCACATTGGAGGAGATGCAACCGTTTATGTGGAACCAAAAAATTTAGAGGAGTTAAAAAAAATTCTATTCCTTATTCAAGAGGAAGCCATTCCCTTTTTTGTTTTAGGAGCAGGCAGTAATATCTTAGTGAGGGATAATGGATTTGATGGTATAATCATTAGTTCCGAAAATTTTGCTTCTTTAGAAATCAAAAAAAACAAAGTAACCGCAGGTTCAGGATTAAAACTTTCTTTTCTCCTGGTTTCCTTAATCAAAAAGGGATTATCGGGTCTGGAATTTCTCGCCGGTATTCCCGGAACGGTCGGCGGCGCTGCCTTGATGAACGCTGGCTCTGAAGAAGAGGGAATCGGGAACTTTATTGAAAAAATAGAAATAATGGATTTCTCCGGAAAGGTTAAGAACATTCCTAAAAGAAAATTAAAATTTTCCTATCGCAATGCAAATCTTTCAAAATATTTTTTTCTCTCCAAAATAGAATTCAATTTAAAAGATGAAGACGGAAACCTGGTTAAAGAAAGAATGAGAAAGTCCCTGAGAAAAAAGAAACGGTATCAACCAATAGAAAAACACTCTGCTGGCTGCATTTTCAAGAACCCTCCCGGGTTATCCGCCGGGAAACTTATTGAAGATGCAGGATTAAAAGGGAAAAAGAAGGGGAATGCCGTCATTTCCGAAAAGCATAGTAATTATATCATTAATTCAGGAAAAGCAAAGGCAAAAGATGTTCTTTTTCTAATGGAAAAAATTCAGGAAAAGGTCTACAAAAAATTTCAGGTTAAACTGGAACCGGAGATAAAAATAATATAAAAGCTCAAAAAGATTGCCACGTCGCTAACGCTCCTCGCAATGACATCTGTGGT
>DAOVNU010000090.1 GCA_030630065.1 bacterium
AAAGATTGACTTATCCTTAATGGTAACCGATAAGGATTCCGGTCGCAATCTGCCTCCCTTACAGTCAGGACAGGGAAGTTCGCGCATATACTTTAAGATTTCACTTCTGCGGAATTCACTTTCGGTCTCTCTGAATCTTCTCTCTAAGTTGGGAATTACCCCCTCATAATTAAGTTCCTCTGAACCGTAAAGAATAATCTCGATATCCTTCTTTCTAAAACTGGATACCGGGGTATCCAGGTCATAGCCAAGATGGTTGGCTACCTTCCGTAACTTCCGGCGATAGTGAAGAAATATTCCTCTGCCCCCGGCCTCATGCCAGGGTTTGATTGCTCCATCATAAAGGGTTTTGGACCTATCCGGAATCACTAAATCAGGGTCAACCTCAATCTTAAATCCCAGACCACGGCAGATTGGACAGGCACCATACGGACTGTTAAAGGAGAACATACGGGGAGTTAATTCTTCGAAAGAGAGGTTGTCACAATGAGGACAGGCATAATTCTCACTATAGAGGGAATCCTTCCCATTAAGATTAATAATCACCAGTCCTTTTCCTAACTTAAGGGCAATCTCGGTAGATTCGGCCAGGCGCGACCTATTCTCAGGATTAAGAGGAAATTCATCAATAATTACCTCAATCCTGTGCATCTTATATTTTGCCAACAAGATTTCATCTTCCAGGTCATAAATTTTTCCATCCACCCTTACCTTAACAAAACCGGAGGACTCAATATCCCGAAAAAGTTCTCGGTATTCACCTTTTCTGCCTCTAACCATTGGAGCCAAAACCTGGACGTTGCTTCCAAAAGGATATTTTTCTATCTTTTCGCATATTTCCTGTAAGCTCTGCCGGGAAATAACCCGGCCACATTTCGGGCAGTGGGGGATACCAACTCTGGCAAAGAGAAGGCGAAGATAGTCGTAAACTTCGGTGGTTGTCGCTACGGTGGAACGGGGGTTGGAAGTGGATTTTCTTTGCCCGATAGCAATGGCGGGAGGAAGTCCGCTGATATAGTCAATCGCCGGTTTCTTCAGTTGTTCAAGGAACTGCCGGGCATAAGCAGATAAGGATTCAATATAGCGACGCTGACCTTCAGCATATAAGGTATCAAAAGCCAAAGAGGATTTCCCCGAGCCGGAAAGGCCGGTAATGACAATGAGTTTATTACGCGGAAGGGTCAGGTCAATATTCTTAAGGTTATGCTCACAGGCGCCTTTAATGACAATTTCATTCTGCATCTTTTACGCAGCGGAAGCCAACGACAGGGTTTGCCGTGTTGATTGGATTACTCCTTGCGACGACATTAACCTTCTCCTTTCCATCTTTCCAACTGCCGCCACAGGCAAGATGCCATTTATGTTTGTTATCATAGAGGGTGGAACTCCATTCCCAGACGTTGCCCGCCAGATCAAAACAGCCATAGGGACTGGCACCAAGAAGATAATTACCCACCGGAGAGGTTCCTTTTTTCTCGGATTCACCACTCCTGCAATTGTTTTTGTCAAATCTATTCCCCCAGGGATAAAGCCGACCATCGGTGCCTCTTGCCGCCTTTTCCCACTCTACCTCAGCCGGCAACCTTTTACCTTTCCACCGGGCATAGGCAACAGCATCCTCATAGGAAACGTTAACCACAGGATGTTTGGCTAAACTTGAAGGAAAAGTATCCCCATCCCAGACATCATATTTCGTCTCCAGGGGATGTTTTGGAGGGCGATAACCGGTGGCATCTATAAATTTCTTATAATCCTCATTGGTCACTTCGTATTTATCGATATAAAACGCCTCTGTAAAGATTTTTACCTGCTGGTCATCTTCATCCCAGCCAATGATAAAGCCGCCCGCGGGAACGTAGACCATCCCGGAAGGAATCTTGGGTTCTTCCTCTTCTGTCACCGTCTGAAGAGGGGTAGTAGTTGACCGGGGAGCAGGGGTAGTAGATGCAGTTGGTTTATAGGTATAGGTGGAGGTTGTTGAAATTGTTTCTCTCGGTTTTTTTTCACTTACTTTTTCTCTTTGCGTTATAATTTTTTCCTTCCGGGAAGTTGCTTCAGAGAAGCGTCTATTGAGATAAAAACCCAGGAAGACCAATCCCGCTATCAGAAGCAAAGAAAGAATGGCAGAGATAAGAGCGATGAATGATTCTTTCTCCCCTCTTGTCTCTCTCTTAAGAGGTTCTCCTTCCCCTTCCTTTCTTCTTACCTCCCAATTCTCAACCATCTTGATATTTTTTAATACTTTTTTGAATCTCGGCAATTATTGCCGTCAATTCCTCCTTCACCTGAGGAAAAAGAGAAGGCCCCTCCTCCATTCTTTTAATCAGAAGGGAAAGTTTCTCTTCTAAATCCTTTTCCATTCCAATCTTTTTCCTGAAAACGGAAATTGAGCGGTTAAGATTTTTGGTAAAAGCGATAATCGAGAAAAAAATCATCAGACCAAAGAGAATGGGCAGCCGGCAGCAAAGCAATTTATTTGTTTTGCTGAAAACAGCAGTCACCATTTCTTTAAAAAGGGAAACGACCCCGGCCTGACTCTCAAGTTGACCAATTTTCTCTAAAAATACTGACCAGATTGAAAAATAAACAACACCTGCGGCAAGAACCATACCAAGCAGGACGACAACCAGATAACCAAGTTGCAAAGATGGGTCAATAAAATATTTTTTCCTGATATATCTTCTTTTCATTCTACCTCCCTGATTACCCTAATTCTACTCAATATTTTCCCTTCTGTCAATTTGACAAAAGACCTTTTTCAAGGTATAATAAGATAAAAATGAAAAAAGGGTTTACTCTAATTGAACTTTTGGTGGTGATTGCCATTATCTCCATTTTAGCCGGAATGCTTCTGCCCGCGCTTTCTAATGCCCGGGAAAAAGGAAGGGCAACCGTCTGCCTTTCCAATCTGAAACAACTAGGACTTGCCTTTATAATGTACGTGCAGGATAATGATGAGTGTTTACCTCCTTATTGGGATGGATATGTCACTTATTGGCCAGAAAAAATAAAACCATACGGAGGAGAGGTTCTTGCCGATAAATGTCCCGATTATCACGGTATTCAAGTTTCCTATGGAGCAAACGAACATCTCGGAAAAACCGGTAGAAAAATTAATTATTTTATCAGACCAACTAAAGCGCCATTGGTCTTTGATACTAAAGGTGTACCTATGGGGGATGAAACCGATTGGAACGTTTGGCTTGATGACCGACATTCAGGAGGAACAAACTTCTGCTTTGTCGATGGTCATGCCGCCTGGGTTTTCAATCCCGACATTCGTATTCCCGGAAATTTCTACTGGAAAGATGGCTCTCCTTAGGTCTTCAGTTCTCTAACCAACTCATCGGCAACCTGGTAGACCGGACCAGCACCAATTGTCAACACCACATCAAAAGGGCGAACAATTTTCAAGAGATATTTGACGATTGAAACAAAATCGGGGATATAGAGAGCGTTTCCTTTATTTTTCTTAATTTTATCCACTAAATTTCTGCTGTTTACCAATCTTTTTTCCTCCTCGCTATCCCGCACAAAATAAATCTCCGGCACAATAACCAGGTCCGCCTTTTTGAATGCTCTGGCGAAATCGTCAAGAAAAAATCTGGTGCGGCTGTGCTGGTGGGGCTGAAAAATGGCAATAAGCCGATTGTTCGGATATTTTTGTCTTATTGCCGATAAAGTGGCTTTGATTTCCGTGGGATGATGCCCATAATCGTCAATAATGGTGATATCTTTAAATTTTCCTTTAACCTCAAATCTTCTATCTACACCCTCAAAGTTCTTCAGCGCCTTTTTTATTATTTCCTCTTTAATTCCTAATTGCTCACAGACAGCAAAGGCGGCCAAGGAATTCAGGATATTATGTTTTCCCGGGATTTTTAAAAAGATGGAGACAGAAAATTTCCTCTGATAGAGAATATCAAAATTTGTAATATCCTTTTTGAGAGAGATTTTAGTTGCCCTGTAGTCATTATTTTCTCCAAAGCCGTAGGTAAAAACTTTTGCCTTTGTTTTCCGTAAACATCTTTTCGCCTGTTCGGAAAGAACAATAAAGCCATCGGCAGGGACAAGAGAGATAAATTCGGCAAAGGCCTCTTTTATTTCCTGTAAATTTTGATAATAATCAAGATGGTCCTCCTCAATGTTGGTTACTACCGCTACCTTTGGTTTTAAAGAAAGAAAGTTTCTGTTGAATTCGCAGGCCTCGGCTACCAAAAAATTACCGTTTCCTACCCCGGAGTTACCCCCTAATTCCTTAACCTCGCCCCCAATGACAA
>DAOVNU010000075.1 GCA_030630065.1 bacterium
AATAAAGGAATTCTTCCCATTTTAAAAATAAGGAACCCATAGCCGAGAATTCCAAAGATTTGAAACCAGGGATATAGAGGAGCGCGAAATTTCGGCCGATAATTCTGTATTTTACTCTCACGCATTACAATCAGGGAAAGATTCATTAATATTAGCAGAAAAATGTACATCGTGGAAGCGGCTTTGACCAAATTTTCCAGATTCAAGAATAGAATTGCACTAAGCATAAAAATACTGGTAAGGATTATAGAAAAAATGGGAGTTCTCCGCTTAGCATCCACCCTTTGAAAAAAGGAAGGTAAAAGCTTATCGCGACTCATCGCCATTGGATAACGTGAAGCCGACAACATCCCGGCATTAGCGGTGGAAACAAAAGCCAGAATTGCGGCAACAGCCATTATTGCCGCTCCAAAGATGCCGGCAATATTACCGGCTCCCAGAGAGATAGGCGTAAGCGAAGATTTTAATTCGCCGGGCGGAACTAAACCGATCGTAATAAAAATGGTTAGGACATAAAGAGGCAAACAGAGAAGAAAGGAAAGAAACATTCCCAAAGGTATATTTTTTCCCGGATTTTTCACCTCTTCAGCAATACTGACAACCTTCGTCAATCCCGCATAGGAGACAAAGACCAAGCCAGCGGTGGAGAAAACTGAAGCAAGACCAAAAGGCATAATCGGAATGTATCTTTGGTGCTGAAGCGAGAAAGAGCCACCGACAATATAAAGAAAAAGCAGGGTTACGAGCCCCAGGACAAGCGAGATTTGGACTTTACCCGTAAGTTTAACACTGCGCAGATTAATCAAGGTGAAGATGATGCAAAATCCTGCCGCAACTGCCTTTATTGCTACCTCTGATATACCGGGATTAATGAGAACAACGATTGCGCCTATCCCGACTAAGGCAAAAGAGCTCTTTAAACTTAAAGAGAGCCAGCTAACAAGACCGCCAACCATTCCTGCAGCACTGCCCATACTACGTTCAATAAAGAAATAATCTCCTCCTGCTTTGGGCATCGCAGTGACAAGTTCCGCTTTGGAAAGCATTGCCGGGATAACCAGGATACCGGCCAAAATATAGGAAAAAACTACTGCTGGTCCTGCTTTTGCATAGGCAAGCCCGGGGAGGATAAACAATCCTGAACTAATCATCGCCCCGGAGGCAATACAGACCACCTCAAGTAGATTAAGTTCTTTCTTTAATTTTATAGAACCTCCTGTTCTTTTGTCATTCCCGCAATAGATTCCTGTTTGCACAGGAATGACAATTACTTATTCCTTTTGGTCGGGATGGGCGGATTCGAACCGCCAACTTGTCGCTTCGGCTCTTGCCTCGCTCCTTAAAGGGCAACCCTGATGGTTTCCCTTTAATCTTTCCCTTCCTTCCACATAGAACCCAAATACGCCGATAGGGGGAAAATCCTTTTTCCCCTAAGACCCCTTTTTGAGGTCGGCTAAGTAGTCGGGATGGGCGGATTCGAACCGCCGACTTCCTGCTCCCAAAGCAGGCGCGCTAAACCGGACTGCGCTACACCCCGCAATCAATAACTCTCTTTTCAGTTACAATTTTATCCACCGGGATATCGGTTGAGATTTTTGGTATCGTTTCCACAATCTGAATCTCAAATGCCAAACCTATTTTAAAAGCACCAGGAACCTTTTTCAAAAAACGGTCATAGAATCCTCTGCCAAAACCAATTCTATTCCCCTGGATGTCAAAGACAATTCCTGGAACAATGATTAAATCAACTCTGTCCAGGGAAATTGGGTGCTCCTCCTCTGGCTCCAGAATTCCGAAAGTAGACGGAAGAAGTTTACCATAATTAAAAATCCGAGAAAAGAAAATTTCCTTTCCTTTAACAATTGGTAAACCAACCTTCTTTCCCGAAGAAAGCAACTCTCCTACCATTCCTTTCGTCTCCACTTCATTTCCCTTTGCAGCATAGAAGAAAATTGTTTTAGCGGCTCTGAATTCAAAAAGGGCAAAAAGTTTTCCCTTTATTTGCTTGCTTTTCTCTTCCCTTTCTTTCGTGGAAAGAGCATCACGTAGTTTTAGAATTCTTCTACGAATCTTTTCCTTTTCTGCCACTTTTTATAAGTTTCTCCAAATTTTCCATTCTTTCTTTTATTATCTTCTCATAGCCCAATCCTGAGGGCTGGTAATATTTTTTTCTCTCCGGGATATATTCCTGTCTGATAATATGACCCTTGTAATCATGGGGATAAAGATAGTTCTGACCCCGACCTAACTTTTCCGCACCTTTGTAACTGCCAACCTGTAAATGCCTGGGCACCTCTAAAGTTTTTTCTTTTTCTACCTCGGCAATTGCTTTCTCTATCCCCGCATAACTGCTATTGCTTTTTGGAGCCGTGGCAATGTAGACCGCTGCCTGCGCCAGGGGAATCTTCGCCTCCGGCATTCCCACAAATTCCGAGACCTGAAAAGCAGCATTTGCCAGAACCAACGCCTGGGGGTCAGCATTGCCCACGTCTTCAGCCGCACAGATAACAAGACGTCGGGCAATAAACCGCGGGTCTTCCCCGGCAACAAGCATCTTCGCTAACCAGTAGAGGGTAGCATCCGGGTCTGAGCCACGCATACTCTTGATAAAGGCAGAGATGGTATTATAATGTTCATCCTCATCCTTATCGTAAAGAACAACTTTTCTCTGGATTGACTCCTCGGCTACCGATAAGGTAAACTGAATTATACCATTTTTATTCGGTTTCGTTGTCAGCACTCCTATCTCCAGAGCATTAAGAGCCCGACGGGCATCACCCCCGCTCTGTTTAGCAAGATGGGTAAGAGCATCCTCCTCCATCTTCACCCTAAAATTGCCCAGTCCCCTTCCCTTATCAAGAAGAGCATCTTTCATAATTACGATAAGATCTTTCTCCGCCAGGGGCTTAAATTCAAAGATAAGTGAACGGGAAAGCAGGGGACTGTTAATGGCAAAATAGGGGTTATGAACCGTTGCTCCAATAAGGATAATTGTTCCATCCTCAACGTCCGACATCAAAGCATCCTGCTGGCTCTTATTAAAATGGTGGAGTTCATCAATAAAGAGGATGGTTCTCTTTTTGTTTATCTTTCTCCGTTCCCTTGCTTCGGCAATGATATTACGGACATCGGCTACACAAGAGGTCACCGCATTAAGCGACCTAAAGAAACCTTTGGTAGAATAAGAAATGACATAAGCGAGAGTGGTTTTTCCTGTACCGGAAGGACCAAAGAAAATAAGGGAACCAATTCTATCGGAAAGAATTGCCCTGGACAGTAAACTGCCCTCCCCTAAAATATGCTTTTGGCCAACAAATTCTCCCAAATTTCTCGGCCGCATTCTCATCGCCAGAGGCATTTCTTTTTTTAACTCTTCCTTTCCTAACTCAAAAAGCGTCTCCATAAAAAAACTCCCATTCTGCCGTAAGATATAGGAATCTATGAACCCTTTTTACAAGTGGGTACCTTCCTGGGTGCTTCATGCTTCCCGCTCAGAGAGCGGATATGCATTCCGTATCCAACGTCAGGTTCCCCTTAAAAGAGTGTTGGCTCAAGATTGTCTACTCTCCACGCACAGAACAGGAGCAATTTTATTGTATCACCTTACAGGAAAGATGTCAAATCAAATACCTTCTTCGTTCTTTTCTTGCCCGGATGAAATATTCGTCAAGAGTTTCTATTTTAAATTCCTTAATCATTTCCTCAATACTTCTTTTTGGATGAAAAGAGGAAAGGAAATAAATTGCCTCGGGACTGGCGACATCAACCTTTACGTATTCTTTATATTTCTTCTTCAGTTTGGCAACCTTATCCTGATTATAATCAACATGAACAATTCTGGAATCCAGATTAATTTTAGAGAAAATTATCTTGCCGTACATACTGGACTCGGCTAAAGTTCTTCCCAGAGGGTCAACAATCACACTATTTTCTCCCGGGGTGCTACTAACGATAAAGACCTGATTTTCATAAGCAACAATCGGGATTTGAAATCCGGCTCTAAAGTCGGAAAGAAAACAGAGCAACTCTACTCCTTTACTTTTATATTCGGCAAACAGTTCCCGGAAATTAAAGTCAAAGCAGATAACCGCTCCAATCTTACCAAAGTCCGTTTTAAAAACCTTTGCTCCTTTGCCGGGAAGGATACCATCCCTGGACATTTCCTCTACTACCGGAAAGGTTTTATCATAAGCACCCGCTATTTTCCCTTTACGGTCAAACAAAATTGCGCTATTGTAAATCCCTTTTCTGTCTTTACGATAATAAGAAGCGAAGATATGGGTTTTGTATTCTTTGGCTTTTCCGGAAAGAAACTTTGTAACCGGTCCACCCTTGGGCAAGGATTCGGCAACATCTATTTTCTTATAAACCATTCCGCTAAATAGGAAATGCTCCGGCAAAAGAATAATATCCGGGTTATCCAGAGCGGCGGTATCAATAAGATTTCCCCAGACATCTATCCTTTTCTCTATTTTTTGCTCTACTCCGCTGTTGTCAAAGGAGATAGACGAAACACCTACTATTCTGGACATAGTTTCTCCTTACATCTGCGAACGATAAATTCTATCCACCAATTCCATTGTCTTGACGCTGTCGGTGAGGTTGGTCGCTGGTTGCTTGTCTTCCTTTAAGCAGTCAATAAAATGCCTGTTTTCATTGAAGAAACCGGCATACTTATACATCTCCTTACTTTTTGCTACCTCTTGCGTTAAAAGAATTTCCCCTTTTTCTTCATTGTCTTTATAGATAACCGCTCTATCATCCGGCTCGGCAAAGGCAGAAATTCCTTTAGCGTGCATCTCTACCTGAAAAATACGTTTGCCGACAACCCAGTTGGCAATCAGCATTCCGACCGCCCCTTTCTCAAATTCCAGCAAAGCATTAAAACTATTGTTATACTCGGCATAAAGATTTTTTACGCTACTGACAATTTTCTTTACCTCTCCCCC
>DAOVNU010000193.1 GCA_030630065.1 bacterium
AGGCATCCTTATCCGAGATGGATAAACTCTACCTGAACTTTTCTGAGAATTTTGAGAAAAAATTTATTTCTCAATCGGAGGATGAAGAGCGAAAGATTACCAAGACCCTTGATATTGGGTGGTCTTTGCTTAAAGACCTGCCCAAAACAGAACTGAAACGAATCAGGGAAGAACATCTGGAGAAGTATTTATGAAAGACGAAATTCTGGTATTTGGGACGGGAGCATTATCCTTAGGGTTTCTGGGGCCGATGCTGTCCGAAGATTATAGATTAATCTTCTGTGACCTGGATGTTAAAAAGAACTTAATTAAATTCCTCCGGGAAGAAAATAGTTATTTGGTAAATGTCTGCTCCAATAAAGTTACCTCTCTCAAGGTCTCGGGAGTGACCGCTTTCAACCTTTCCCTGCAAGAGGAAGAAAAAGAAGTTGAGGAAATATTAAAAAGGGTTAAAATTGTTTGGACCGCAGTAGGTCTTAAAGGGATTGATGGAGTACTGGATTTTATCAGGGAAAAGGGAGGCAAAGATAGAAGGGAAAAATTGTACATTTTTTCTGCGGAAAATGATAAAACGGCTCTGAAAAGATGGCAAGGCAAATTAGGAGAAAAGATAAGGTTATGCGATACAATTATGGGCAGGATGTGTCGGATTGACCATCCGGGAAAATATTATCAACCGTTTGGCTCCGGCCGGGAAGAAGCGATAATCGCCGAGAATTTTTACGGACTACCTGTCCCGGCTCATATTTATGTCCAGGCCGGCTTGAAAGGAAAAGCATGGCAGCCAATGCCGGAAGAAGAGTTTACCGCCCGCTCCTACCTCAAACTATTCGGACACAACGGTGCTCATGCCTACCTATCCTATTTAGGGGCTTTGCAGGGAATTAAATATTTTCATCAGGTTAATTCCAAACTTATCTCCGGAGTTAAGCTGCTTTTAAATGAGGAGGTAGGTCCTGCTATACTGCACACCTACGACAATTCTCTCAGTCCGAAGGAAGTGAAGGAATATTTCCGAAAACTGATTAAAAGAATTACCAGCAAGACCTTCTCGGATACGATAGAACGGGGTATCAGAAATTCCCTGCATAAAATTACCTCCGGGGAAAGATGGGTTGAAGGAGCAAGGTTTATCTTAAACAATGGCATTATTCCAAAATATTTTTGCCGGATTATTGCCGCCGGCATAAAATTGAATCTCAAAAACGGTTTGCTCTCCGGTTCACTGGACGAAATCATTGCAAAGCATTGCCAGATAAAAGAGGAAAAATTGATTAATTCAATTAAGGAAAGTGTGTCGTGAGAATTGCGGTAAGTCCTACGCGGATGGAACTTTTGCGGCTGAGAAAAAGAATTGCCTTAGCCAAAAAAGGACATAAACTGCTCAAGGATAAACAGGAAGTGCTGTTGCACCAATTTCTAAAACTTATCAGCGAGAATAAGGGTTACAGGGACTCGCTGGAGGAAAAATTAACGGCGGTGGCTACTAAATTCCTCCTGATTCAGGCACAGGTTCCCGAAGAAATATTGGAAGGAATTTTAACCAGGCCGGATGTAGGTCTGGAGGTGGAATCCTCCCGGCAAAGGGTTTTAAACATTCCTATTCCTCACTTTACTTTAATTCGGAAAGGTGATTTTCATTCCTTTGATTCCTTTATTCCTTCCTCCTTAAATAAAATTTTAGAGGAAGAGTCAGAAATTTTGAAGGAATTGCTCAACCTCGCGGAATTGGAGAGAAAGATTGAACTTTTCGCCGTGGA
>DAOVNU010000137.1 GCA_030630065.1 bacterium
CGAATTTTAAAATTAATAGGGTCAAATCTTGACATTTGACAAAATATCTATATGTCCAACCTTGAGGCATTTTGTCAAATGTCAAGATTTGACCCTATTCTTTTGAGCACGTAGTCCAAATCATCTTTGGTATGGCTGGCGGAGATTTGGAATCTAATACATTCATCACCCCTGGGGACTACCGGATATTTTAAACCTACAGTTAAAATTCCTTTTTCTTTAAGATAGTTCACTAATTTTATCGTCTTTTGCGTATCCCGTATCATCGTTGCCACAATAGGATGTTCCCCTTTGATGGTCTCATAGCCCAAATCGGTCAAGCCGTTTTTAAAATAAATGGTCATTTCCTTCAAATAGGAAAGCATTTTCCTGCCTTTTTCGCTATCCAGAATCTCTAATGCTTTCAAAGCTGCACTTGCTTCCGAAGGAGTAATCGGATTGGAGTAGATATAGAAAGGAGCGGTCTCTCGCAAATATTCTATAATTTTGCTCTTCGTTACCACATAACCACCGTTCACTCCCAATGCCTTACCCAGGGTAGCAATTAGTATGTCTATCCCGTCTTCGCCGCTGACCTCACCGGTACCTCTTCCTGTTTTTCCGTAAGCACCTACCCCGTGGGAATCGTCCATCACCGTTAGAATACCTTCCTTAAATTCCGGGTGATATTTTTTAGCCAAACTCACCAATTTTTTAAGGTCAGGATAGTCCCCGCGCATACTGAAGACCCCATCGGTAACGATAATAATCCGTTGGCAATTTCCCAAACATTCCTTAATTTTAATTTCCAAATCACCCATATTTAGATGAACGTAAATCTTTTTGTCCTTTGACCTGGAAAGTTTAATGGCATTGATGATACAGTTATGATTCAACGCATCACTGATTACGACCGTCTCGGAAGAAATCAAAGGGGAGAGAATCCCGCAGACAGCAGCGTAAGCCGAACTAAAAATCATCCCGGATTCTCTTCGGTGAAACTCGGCTAACTTCTTCTCCAACTCTACATGGGGCTTAAAGGTCCCATCAATAAAACGCACCGCTCCCGGTCCCACCCCAAATCTCTCCGTTGCCTCTTTTTCTGCCGCGATTACCTCTTTGTTCAGGGACAGTCCAAGATAAGAGTTGGAGTTCATCCTGATAAATTCTTTGCCACCCTCCCCTTCCATCAAATACCTGGGACCTTTGTTCCCTGAAGATTTCTTGATTCCTCTAATTACCGATTCCTCGCCTTTAAGGATGCCTTTCTCCTTAAACTGGAATAATCTTTCTGAAACCCATTTTTCCATTTTATCTAAAGACATATTTTTTTCCTCAATTAGTCAAACTCTGCAATGGCGCAGGGATTCTACCGCCGCGCTGGATGAACTTTTTTGCACCATATTTATTCACCGGCATCACAATTCCTTCTCCCAAAAGTCCCTGGTGACCGGCAAATTTGACCTTGTCCCCTGCCTTTTTTCCAAAAGCAGGGATGATTCTCACGCCAGTTGTTTTGTTATTGACCATACCAATCGCCATCTCATCGGCAATAATGGCAGAGATTGTTTCCTCCGGAGTATCTCCCGGCACAACGACCATATCCAGACCAACCGCACAGACCGAGGTCATCGCTTCCAATTTATCTAAAGAAAGCGCTTTTTTTCGCACCGCTTCAATCATTTCGTTATCTTCACAGACAGGAATAAAGGCGCCGCTATAACCTCCTATTGAGGAGGAAGCCATTGCCCCTCCTTTCTTTACCGCATCGGTTAATAAAGCTAAAGCCGCCGTTGTTCCGTGCGTACCGCAGACCTCTAAACCGATGAGTTCTAAAATCCGGGCAATACTATCCCCTATCTTCGTAGTTGGGGAAAGAGAAAGGTCAAGGCAACCAAATTCAACCTTCAATTTTTGGGCAACCTCCCTGCCGATTAATTCTCCCATTCGGGTAATTTTAAAGGAGGTCTTTTTAATCGCTTCCGCAATTTCACCTAAATCGGCATTTTCCATCTTTTCCAAAACCGATTTTACTACTCCCGGACCACTTACCCCGATATTAATTACACAGTCCGGCTGACCAACACCATGAATTGCCCCGGGCATAAAAGGAACATCAGGAGGAAGATTGGCGAAGGCCCCTAATCTGGCACAACCAATACTATTATTTTTAGCGGTTAATCTTGCGGTTTCCTTGATAACTTTACCCATTTTAGCAATTGCATCCATATTGATGCCAACCTTTGTCGTCGCAACATTTATTGCCGAACAGACAAAATCTGTTGCTGCCAGGGCTTCAGGAATGGAATCAATAAGTTTTAGATCACTTTTCGTAAAACCTTTCTCTACCAGAGCAGAAAATCCACCGATAAAGTCCACCCCTGTATCTTTAGCCGTTTCGTCCAGAGTTTTTGCTATCGGGACATAATTCTTTGCATTGCAACCGGCAGCAATCAGAGAAACTGGTGTAACCGCAATCCGTTCATTGACAATGGGAATACCATAGATTGACTCAAGTTCTTTACAAACCCTAACCAAATTTTTGCTATGTTTAATTATTTTTTGCTTTATTTTATTTTTTAAAACTTTTATGTCGGGATGGCTGCAATCCAAAAGGTTAATGGACATTGTTACCGCTCTAATGTCCAGATTCTGCATTTCTACCATCTTAATGGTCTCTAAAATTTCCTCTGAACTAATTTCCATTTTTTCTTCTCCTCATTTCTTTGTTCTTTTGTTTTTTCCATCAAGGCGAGGAAGTTTACTTTAAGCGTGCCTTCGTGACGACAAGCAGGCATGGTGTCCGAAGGACGAGCGAGGAGGAACG
>DAOVNU010000168.1 GCA_030630065.1 bacterium
CGAACAAAGTGAGGAGACCCGCTGAAGTAAAACCTCCGAGTATATTATGATTTATTCTTATCAGTGGTTGAAGGAATACGTTGGTTTTGACCTTTCCCCGGAGAGATTGATGAGTTTACTTACCTCCGCGGGGTTTCCCATTGAAGATTTTTCCTCCGTCGGGGATGATATAATCTTTGAGTGCGAAATTCCGGCAAATAGAGGAGACCTTCTATCCATCCTTGGTCTGGCGCGGGAAGTTGCCGCTATCCTGGGAAAGAAACCTCCGGAATTTCCTCAAGTCCTCACCGGAAAATCACATCCATTCAGGATAAAAGTAACCTCTTTAGCGCCCTCTCTTTGCCCGTTCTATTCAGCGCGTATTATTAAAGGAATAAAAGTGGAGAGTTCACCCGTCTGGTTAAAGGAAAGATTGGTCAAAGCCAAAATCAGACCAATTAATAATATTGTCGATATCACCAATTTTGTCCTTCTGGAAACAGGACAACCCTTACATGCCTTTGATTTGGAAAAAATTGAGGAAGAGATAATTATACGAAGTGCTTCCCCGGGGGAGAAAATAAAGACGCTTGATGGTGAGATGCGGACGTTGAACGAATCAATGCTGCTAATAACCGATAAGAAAAAACCCCTGGCAATTGCAGGAATTATGGGGGGAGAAGAAAGCCAGGTAACTGAGGCGACGCATAATGTTCTTCTGGAAAGTGCATATTTCACCCCTTTTTCCATTAGAAAAACGGCAAAATCACTTAACCTCTCTACGGAAGCTTCCTGTCGTTTTGAAAGAAGAGTTAATCCGGCGGGAGTGATTTCCGCTTTGAATCGGGCAACCTATTTAATAAAAAATGGCTCTAAAGGGGAGATTGCCACGTCGTCCGCTTACAGAGCGGACTTCCTCGCAATGACATCAAATCTCAAACTAAAGTTAAGAAAGAAAAGAGTTATGGACCTTCTTGGAATTGAGATTTCTTCCGAGGTTATCAAGAAGATTTTGGAATCTTTGAGTTTTAAGGTTTCTGAAAAAGAAAATTTATTTGAGGTTGAAGTTCCATCCTTTCGCCAGGACATAAAACAGGAGGTTGACCTGATTGAAGAAATAGTGCGGCTTTATGGATATGAGAAAATACCAACTAAAATCCCGCTGGCAAAAATTGTTCCTTTCTCCGAAAATAAGAAAGAAAAAATTGCATCTTTGCTCAGAGAAACCTTGATTTCTTTCGGTCTTACCGAGATTATTACTTCTAATTTTTCTGCTGAAGGCATAAAAATTTTGAACCCTTTAACGGCAGAGCAGGGTGCTCTGCGGACAAATCTTTTTTCTTCCCTTCTTTCGGTCTTTTCCCGTAATCTTAATCAGGGAAATAGGGAAATGGCATTTTTTGAATTAGGGAAAACCTATTTAAAAGAAAAGTTATCTTTCCGGGAGGACTTAATGCTTTCCATTGGCATTTACAATTCCGGCGATTTTTTCTCCCTGAAAGGGATTTTAGAAAGAGTTCTGGAACGGCTGGGAATTTTAGATTACTCAGTCCGGAATTTTAATCATGACCTCCTGGAGGAAGAAATAACCGCCGGGATTTTCGTGGATAATGAGTTTCTTGGCTGCTTTGGGGGGGTAAAGGAAAAGATTCTTTCTCTCCGGGAACTCACAGGACAGGTTTACCTCGGGGAACTGAATTTTGAACTTTTAGTTAAATTTAGTTCTAATGAGAGGGAATTTAAACCATTGGCAAAATATCCCGGCATCAGACGCGATTTAGCCATTGTTGTTGACGATAAAATTGCCTGGAAGGATATAACGACTCTGATTAAAACTCTTTCCCCCCTGATTAAAAAGGTCAAACTTTTTGACATTTATCAAGGCAAGGAGATTCCTTCGGGTTATCGTAGTTTGGCTTTTTCAATTCTCTATCAATCTGCTCATAAAACCCTCGTTAAAAATGAAGTTGATGAACTGCAGGAGGAAGTGGAGAAAAGGTTGCGAGAACGTTATCGGATAGAAGTTAGGGGTAAATGAAAAGAGAAATAGAGATTACTATCTTTGGGGGTAGGTATACCCTGGAAGGTAATGAAGAATATATAAAGGGACTGGCCGATTATGTGGAGCAAAGGATAAAAGAAGGGCAAAA
>DAOVNU010000200.1 GCA_030630065.1 bacterium
AATGCCGGTCATGGATTAAATTATAAGAACGTAATTCCCGTCGCTCAGGTTCCAGGAATTGAAGAATTAAATATCGGTTATTCCATTATTGGTCGTGCAATCTTTGTCGGGCTGGAAAAAGCGGTAAAGGAAATGTTGAAACTGATTAAAGGGAAAATTCTATAATGGAGAAATGCATTTTCTGTGAGATTGCCAACCATAATTTGCCGGCAAATATAGTTTTTGAAGACAATGATGTTATGGCCTTTGCGGATATCAATCCGGCAACAAAAGGGCATACCCTGGTAATTCCCAGGAAGCATTGCCTAAATCTATTTGATATAGAGCCGGACTTATTTGCCAAAGTTTTTCAACTGGCGAAAAGAATTGCCGGAATAATGCCTGATGCCCTCGGTTGCTCGGGAGTAAACCTGCTTCATTCTGCAGGCGAGTCCGCCTGGCAGGAGGTAATGCACTTTCACCTGCACATCATCCCCCGCTACAACAGAGAGGAACTACAAAGACCTTTTGTTCCTCATTCTACTGACAAGGATGAACTCAAGGAGATAGCCCTTGCCTTAAATAAGAAAATAAAGGAAGATTTTAAATGAAAGAGATATTGGGGAAAGACGAACATAAAATCCTGCAAGTTAACAAAGAGTTAGAAACAATACTGGATGCTTTTCCGGGACCGGTTTTCTATAAGGATAAAAAAGGCAACTATATTCGGGTAAATAAATACGTTGCCGATGCCCATCATATGACGAAAAAGGAACTTGAAGGCAAAAGCAACTTTGAACTATACCCTAAAAAACTGGCTGATGCCTATCTAAAGGACGATTTAGAAGTTATAAAGAACGGTAAACCCAAATTGTTTATCGAAGAACCCTGGGAAACAGCGGAAGGTATAAAATGGGTTAGCACCTGTAAAATTCCTTATGTGGATGAAAAAGGAAACATCATTGGAATAATCGGGATATCTATAGACATTACCGAATGCAAAAGGACAAAAGAAGAACTACAAAAGAAAATTAGTGATCTGGAAAGATTCAACAAACTTACCGTTGACCGGGAAATAAGAATGATTGAATTGAAGAGTGAAGTCAATAAACTCCTGAAAGAGTTGGGGCGGGAGAAAAAATACAGCATCCCCGAGGAGATAAAGGTTGCTCACTTATGACCGAGAAACTATTGATATTTAATATTATGTTTTTTGTGGTTGTTTTGCTACTAATTGTCCTGCTCTTTGCGCGGCAGATAACCGGCACGCAGAAAAAGACAGAAAAATCGCTCACAAAAGCCCTAAAGGCAGAAAGAGAACAAATAGGGAAATTAAAAGAGAGTTTTCTGGACACAATCCATCGACTCACCATCGTGGCTGAATATAAAGACGCCCCCACAACGGCTCATATCAAAAGAGTTGCCTATTACTCCCGTTTCATAGCAGAAAAATTGGGCTGGACAAAGGAAAAACAGGAAACCATTTTTTATGCAAGCCCAATGCATGATATCGGCAAGATTGCAGTTCCCTTAAACATTCTTCTTAAACCCACAAAAATCACTCTTGAGGAGCTTACTATTATCAAAACGCATACCACTGTAGGCAGTGAGATTTTCCATGGTTCTGTTTCGGAATTTCTCCAGATGGCGGAGAGAATTGCCCTCACACATCACGAAAGATGGGAA
>DAOVNU010000184.1 GCA_030630065.1 bacterium
ATATTTTTACAGTTTTTCAAGAAAGGACTGGCTTACCAGGCGAAAATTCCCATTAACTGGTGTCCTTCCTGCAGGATTGGTCTTGCCAATGAAGAAGTAGTTGAAGGCAGGTGCGAAAGATGTGGGACAGAAGTAGAGAGAAAGGAACGTAAACAATGGATGTTAAAAATTACAAAATATGCTGATCGCTTAATTGAGGATTTGGAGGGGCTTGATTATCTGGAAAAAATAAAAGCCCAGCAAATCAACTGGATTGGCAAAAGTTGTGGCACTGAAATTGATTTTAAAATAGAAGGTTTTGGAAATTTAATCAGAGTTTTCACCACCAGGGCGGATACTATCTTTGGGGCAACCGCACTCGTATTGGCTCCCGAGCATCCAATTGTCGCTGCACTCCTTAAAACAACTGCGTCAGATTGCCACGTCGTCCGCTCCGAAGAGCGGACTCCTCGCAATGACAGAGAGGTTAAAAATTATATTAAACAAGCAAAAGAAAAAAGCGAATTTGAAAGAACACAACTAATTAAGGAGAAAACAGGTATCAAACTGAAAGGTATTACGGCTATAAATCCCGTCAATTCCGAAAAGATTCCGGTCTGGGTAGGGGACTATGTTATAGCAACCTATGGTGGAGGGGCGGTAATGGTTGTCCCGGCGCATGATGAAAGGGATTATGATTTTGCCAAAAAGTACAGTTTAAAAATTCGTGAAGTTGTTGCCGGCGGAGATGTTTCAAAAAAGGCATTTATTGACTACGGAACTTTAATCAACTCAGAACAGTTTAACGGATTATCTTCTGATGAAGCAATAAAAAAGATTACCAATTACTTAGAGAAAAGCGGCGCTGGCAGAAAAAGGATTCAATACAAACTCCGGGATTGGGTCTTTTCTCGCCAGCATTACTGGGGAGAGCCCATACCCGTTGTTTACTGCAGGAAATGCTGGGAGAATCGAAAATCAAAATCAAAAATTAAAAATTTAAAATTAAACTATGACTACACAATTATCGGGGGAAAGGAATATATGATTGTCCCTGTGCTGGAAAATGACTTGCCGGTTAAACTCCCTTATGTTAAAAAATATCAACCGACTGAGACCGGTGAGTCCCCCCTGGCAAACATTAAAGAATGGGTCAATGTGAACTGTCCGAAATGTGGAGGAGAGGCAAAAAGGGAAACGGATACGATGCCCAATTGGGCCGGCTCTAACTGGTATTTCATCCGTTATACCGACCCTCACAATAAAAAGGCGTTGGCTGATAAAAAGAAACTAAAATACTGGCTGCCGGTTGATTGGTATAACGGAGGTATGGAACATACAACCCTGCATCTTTTGTATTCTCGTTTTTGCTATAAATTCCTTTATGACCTCGGGATTGCTCCGTCTTCAGAACCTTATCAAAAGAGGACTTCGCACGGTATGGTTTTGGCGGAAGACGGCCGGAAAATGTCAAAGTCCTTTGGAAACGTAATTACCCCCGATGAGATTATAGAAAGTTACGGGGCGGATACCCTGCGTCTTTATGAAATGTTTATGGGGCCTTTTGACCAGGCGATTGCCTGGAGTACTCAAGGAGTAAAAGGGGTTTATCGATTTTTACAGCGGGTCTGGGAATTGGTACTGGACTATAACAAAAATGAAAAGAGTGACTCAGAGACCATCAGGGCAGTTCACAAACTTAACAAAAAAATCGGTGAGGATTTGGAAAAAGCGAAGTTTAATACCCCCATTGCCGCCTTTATGGAATTTGTCAATTTTGCATTAAAGGATAAGAAGGGAATTGGGGGAGATGTAATTGAAAGGATGTTATTGTTATTGGCTCCTTTTGCTCCTCATATCGCCGAAGAGTTATGGGAGAGAATTGGTAATTCATCGTCTATCTTTTCTCAGTCCTACCCTCAATATGATGAAAAACTTATTCAGGAAGA
>DAOVNU010000122.1 GCA_030630065.1 bacterium
AAAGGATATGTGCCGGTGGCACATAACCAAGGAGCAACGCTGCAATAGTTTAAAGATGGGACTCCCCAAAGGGCCAGGCCGCTTTTGGGCTGTAACTGCGTCGCTCATCGCTTGCGTAGCTCTGCTACGCAGCACTCTTTGCTCCTTGTCTCGCTCCAAAATCATCTCTGGCAAATGGTTAACATTATTTTGAGACAGCCCCTATAGCGGAATGTTATCTGAACCATTAATCCAGATTGTCCTTGCTTTTGTCACCGGAATAGCAATCGGAAATTATCTCCCTTCCTGCGTCTCTTTTCTCTATCTGGCAACAATCTTTAGCTTTCTTCTCTCCCTTTTTCTTTTGAAAAAGAAAAAAGTTTTACCCCATTTTATCCTTTTATCCTTTTTTCTATTGGGGATTTTCCATTTACAAAATAGCAACCTCATTTCTCCTTCCGATATTTCTCATCTTATTCCCGGGAGAGGTCAATTGATAGGGACGATAATTAAGGAACCGGAAATAGGTAAATTCAGAACTAAACTAATCCTCCGGGCAGAAATGCTTTTACGCTCCGGAGAGAAGAGAAGGGTGACCGGAAAGGTCTGGATTTCAGCCAGACATCCCCATCCTGCAATTAAAACTTTCCATTACGGAGACAAAATTAAAATAAAAAATGCCAATCTTTCCCAACCTTCTCCTCCGGGAAATCCGGGAGAGTTTGATTTCAGAAATTGGCTGGCAGACCAGAAAATTTATACTGTGGTTGAATTCGTTACACGAAAAGATTCCCCTGGTAACGAAAGAGACATTAAAATTAAGATTACCGATTTAGAGAAGATTGGAGAGGGGAGAGTAAATCCTCTTCTTAAATATTCCTGTTTTCTACGGAGAAAGATTGAAAATTTTATTGAAAAAATTGTTGCCGGGGAGCCGGAAAGCAGTATTATCAAGGCAATGACCCTGGGTAAAAAAGGGGTTCCTGATTTTATCAAAGCACCATTTCTGAAAACCGGAATCTTTCATGTTCTTGTTGTCTCTGGCCTCCACGTTGGTTTTGTCGTTCTTTTTATTGCCCTTTTTACCCCTTTTCTCTCCTTAAAGTGGAAGGAAATTATTACGATATTAACGGTTATTTTCTATTGTCTTCTTACCGGAGCAGCACCTCCCGTATTAAGGACTTCGTTAATGGTAATTATCTATTTCTCAGGGCTCCTTCTTAATCGTGAATCCAATCCTTATCTTGCAATTGCTTTTGCCGGTTTTATCCTTTTATTCTTTAAACCCAACCAACTTTTTGCTCCGGGATTTCAGCTTTCCTTCATTGTTACCCTGGGGATTTTATTCTTTTCCCCTTATTTGATGGAGAAATTGCCTAAAAAGTTTCCTTCTTTCTTAAAAGGAATCATTGCGGTGCCAATTGCCGCACAAATTACCGCTTTCCCGCTGCTCGCTTTTCATTTTCATTATTTTTCTTTGCTTGCTCCTCTGACCAACATTGTCCTTATTCCCCTGGCGGGACTCAATGTGGGGTTGTCCTTTCTATCAATTATTTTTGGTTCTTTATTCCTTAATCTGGGACTAATCCTGGGAGCAACCGTTTATCTCTTTACCCACCTTCTTTTTAAATTGACCAAACTATTTGCGCAATTCCCTTTTGCCTATCAGGAGCTCGGTCATTTTTCCCTCTTATGGCTTTTTTGTTACTACTTGTTTTTGATTCTTCTTTTCAAATTGAAATTTCTGAGGAATAAACTAAAACTCATCTTCACTTTTTTTGTCTTTTTTGTTATTTTTCTCCTTGTTCCAAAGGGCTTAACAAAGATGACTTCCGGGAATTTTACCCTGACCGTCCTTAAAGTTCCCGATGGAAATTCCCTGTTTATTCAATTCCCTGATAGGAAAAATGGTTTGATTATTGGGGATGAAGATAACTATCGGAGCGTTGAAAGAATCATCAAACCATTTCTCTGGTCGCAGTCGGTAAGTACAATTGATTATCTTCTCCTGGACTCTTTTGGCGATGACCATCTTGGCTCCCTCTCAGCATTGAGTCGGGGTTTCAGAATCAGAGAGATTATTGACCATCCGGAAAGCGCTTCCTCCGTCACCTATAAGAATTTCCTGAACGAGATTGTCTCTTTAAGAGAAATCAATTATCGCAAAGCTCAGGAAAATCAGATTTTAATTGACAGTCCTTTGGGGTACAAAATAGAATCTCTCACAGGCGGGTTTTACCAGCTTGGGTATAAAAGTAATGTTATAATGGTTGGAATGGCTTTGACCAAGAATTCATATCAAACCCTTTTTTCTCTTAAAAAGGAGTTAAAAGCCAGAGTCCTGATTCTCCCCTCTCTTCCTCGTGGGAAGAAGGTCTTAGCTGAACTTATCAAAAGAGTTCAACCGGAGAGAATTATTCTTACAAAAGGACTGAAGGATGAATTTAGGTCTCTGCCGCAAGGAGTCACTCTCTTCTCGGTACAGAACTGCGGAGCAATCTCCTTAAGATTTGAGTAATTTTAAAAACAAAGATATAATAAAAGAATGACAGAAAAGGCATTTGGTAAAATCAAAGAGATAGAGAAAAAAGTAGAAAAACTTTTGAGAAAAAGCGAAAATAAAAGTAAAACAATCCTTGAAGAGGTAGAGGTTAAAGCAAAAAAAATTCTTATTGAGCAATTCAAAAAAGAGGTAAAAAATGAGATTGCTGCCGTAAAAGAAAAATATCAAGACGAGATGCACCTTTTTACAAAAGAGGCGAAAGATAAACTTGAAGGAAAGATTGAGGAGTTGGAAGGTAAAATTACTAAGAAATTATCCCGGGCGGTCAGTTTAGTGAAAGATGACTTGATTACGTTGTAGTAACCAGACCCCTTCCCCGCTCCTTAGATTGATAAAGAGCGATGTCCGCCTTTTTGATTAAACTTTCGGCATTAGTGGCGTCGTCGGGAAAACCAGCCACGCCGATACTAATCGTAAGGTCTTTATTGGGCTGCTTTTCCTCGTTTACAAATTTGAAATCCTTAATCTTTTTATTGAATCGCTGGCAGAGATGAAGAGCATTTTTCTTAATGGTATTGGGGAAAATAATGACAAATTCGTCACCCCCATAGCGCGCAACAGTATCCGACCCCTTTGTCTCATTCCTTAGAATCCTGGCAATTTGCCGCAAGACCTCATTGCCGGCAGGATGTCCGTTCAGGTCATTGTACTCTTTGAAATAGTCAATGTCAGCCATCGCCAGGCAGACAGGGGTTTTATCCTTTTCTGCATCTTCTAATTCTTTTGTTAT
>DAOVNU010000051.1 GCA_030630065.1 bacterium
AAGAAATTAAAAAATGAAAAACCCTGAAAATTAATCGGACGCAGATACAGACAGTTGCAACAGACAATATAAATATGATAAACTTTTTTCTCAAAGGGGCCAGGTCTCCACATTGACAAATAGAGAGATTAATGAAAATTAATAAAGAAATAGAGGATGTGGTTAAAAGAGCGCTGGCTGAGGATATTGGAGAGGGAGATATTACCAGCAAGATTCTTTTCCCAGGAGCAAAAAAGGTTAAGGCAATAATCTTGGCCAAAGAGAAAGGGGTAATCGCCGGATTACCCATCGCAAAACTGGTCTTCAAGGGCATTGATGAAAAGGTTAGTTTTATCCCCGTGGTAAAAGAAGGAGAAAAAATAAGAAAAAACCAGATTATTGCTAAAATAACCGGGGATTGCAAGGCCATTCTCGCCGGGGAAAGGACCGCTTTGAATTTTCTGTCTCATCTCTCCGGAATTGCCACCTTAACCGCACGCTTTGTTGAGCAGACAAAGAGTTATAAAGTAAAGATTATGGATACCAGGAAAACAAGCCCCGAATTGAGATTACTGGAAAAGGATGCGGTAAAGGTCGGGGGAGGAAAAAATCACCGCTTTGGATTATTTGACGGGATTTTGATCAAGGATAATCATATAAAAGTTAAGAGCGGACTCCTCGCAATGACAGCAAAATTTAAAACTCAAGCAATAAAGGATTTAATTATTAAGGCGAAAAGGAAAGCAAAGAAAATGAAGGTAGAGGTTGAGGTGGAAAATTATCAGGAGGCAAGGGCAGCAATTACCTCTGGAGCCGACATTATTATGCTGGACAACATTAGCCCAAAGATGATTAAAAAAATTATAAAATCTGCCAAAAATCTGCCAAAAAGAGCGCTCTTTGAGGTCTCCGGAGGCATAAACCTTAAGAATGTTAATCAGTTTGCTTCTCTGGGAATTGACCGCATTTCTATTGGTGCCCTTACCCATTCCGCTCCTGCCCTGGATTTAGGCCTGAATATATTATGACCGTTTCTTTAATAACGCTTGGCTGCAAGGTTAATCAGTATGAAACTCAACTCTATCGGGAGAGTTTTGCCGCCGATGGTTTTGAGATAAAAAATTCCGGAGAACCCTCTGACATTATCCTCATCAATACCTGCTGTGTAACAAAAAGGGCGGAAAAGGAATCAAGAAACCTTATTTCTCGCTCTTTAAAGATTTCCTCTAAGGTCATTGTCACCGGCTGCTATGTGGAAAAAGAGGATGCTTATCTGAGAGAAAGATTCCCTCGGATAGAGATTGTGCGAAGGAAAGATTTACTCAATAAGAGCAAAGTCAACAGAATTCATTATTTTTCGGGACATACAAGGGCATTTATCAAGATTGAGGATGGCTGCGAAAAATTCTGCAGTTACTGTATTATCCCCTACGTTCGCGGACGGGTAAAGAACAGAGAGACAAAGGAAATCCTGGAGGAAATTAAAGAACTGGCAGGGAACGGTTATCAGGAATTCGTGATTACCGGGGTTGATTTGGGGGCTTATGAAGGATTGTCCGATTTACTTCGCAAGATAGAAAAGATTAAAGGCGTGGAAAGAATAAGGTTATCTTCTCTGGAACCAGGAGACATCTCCGACTCCCTGATTGAGATTCTTTCTTCAAGTCCAAAGTTCTGTCCGCATCTGCACATCCCTTTGCAGAGCGGAGATGACAAAATCTTACAATTGATGAATCGGGATTATACCGTTAATGATTATCGAAAAACGATTGCAAAAATCAGAGAGAAAATCCCTGAAATCTGTATCAGCACCGACGTGATGGTCGGATTCCCCGGAGAGGATGATGAAGCGTTTAAAAATACGGCGAGGATTATTGAAGAAACTGGCTTCTCCAGGGTTCATTGTTTTCGCTATTCTACCCGGGAGAAAACAAGAGCCACGAAATTAGCCAATCCGGTAGAGGAAGAGAAAAAAAAGGAAAGAGTGAAGAATCTAATATTGTTAACAAAAGGAATCTCTCAAAAAATAAAAGAAAGATTTTTGGGAAAAACGGCTGCCATACTAATTGAAAAAAAGAGAAAGGATGGGTATTCCTTTGGCTATTCCAGGCATTATCTTCCGGTTCTGGTCAAAGGGAAAATAGGAACTAATCAAATCGTTAAAGTAAAAATAGAGGATTTAGAAGAGAATTATCTTATTGCTTCTATTCCCGGTTAATTCTGACATATTCTTCGGTGAGGTCACAGCCAAAGGCATCCGCCTGAAACCTACCCGAATAAAGGTTGACCTCAATCTTTATCTCTTTCTTATTGAGAGAATCTTTTAATTGCTTCTCCTGATATTTTTGTTTTTCCCCTTGAGAGAAGACCAGAATTCCGTTGATCGATAAATCAACTAAATTTGGCTTTAATTTTGCTCTGGCGCTGCCAATAGCAGACATAATTCTGCCCCAATTGGGAGAAGAACCGCCAATTGCTGCCTTTACCAAATTGGAACCAGCGACCGTTTTGGCAATACGGTTTGCATCCTTTTTACACCACGCCCCTTTGACCTTCACCGCAATAACCTTTTTTGCTCCCTCTCCATCGGCAACAATCATTTTTGCCAGGAGAAGAGAAATTTTATTTAAGGCGGAAGAGAATTTCTTAAAGTTTTCCGTTCCTTTTTTGATTTTTTTGTTTTTTGCTTTCCCATTGGCAAGGATAATTACCGTATCATTGGTGCTTTCATCATTATCCACAGTAATCAGATTAAAGGAATTTTTTACCGCGACCATTAATGCCTCTCTCAAGGCAATTGGCTCAATCACCGCATCGGTAGTGAAAAAAGCAAGCATTGTTGCTAAATTCGGACAAATCATCCCGGCGCCCTTTGCCATTCCGCCAAGGCGAACCTCTCTTTTTCCCTGACCAAGGATTCCGGTGGCAATAGAAACCTCCTTAACCTTTGTATCGGTGGTAAGAATTGCTTCTGAAGCCGTATTATTATCCTCAGAAAGATGCGCAATTAAGTCCGGGATGGCTTTCTTGATTTTGTTAACCGGGAGGAAAATACCAATCCTGCCGGTGGAGGCAAGAAGAATTTCTTTTTCTTTCAGGGAAAGGGATTCTACAAGTGAATGAAGAATGGCATTGCCATCTTTAATTCCTTTCTTTCCGGTACAGGCGTTGGCATTACCGCTATTAATCAGGATAGCTCTAATCTCTGGCTTTTTCAGATGTTTTAAGTTAATCAGGATGGAGGCAGATTTTATCTTGTTTGTCGTAAAAAGAGCGGCGGCAATTGCCGGGGAATCGGAATAGATAAGAGCAAGGTCCTTTTGATTATTATCCTTTATGCCGCAGGAAATCCCGGATGCTTTGAAACCACGGGCATAAGTAATTCCTGAGTTCATTCTTTATTTAACTACAGATTAACACAGATAACCAAAGAATATTTTACCACGGAGAAAAACATAAAAGATTCTCTGACAGGATTAACTGGATTCTTATGTAGTGGTCAACCTTGGTTGACCGACGAGCAAGCTCGTCCACTACGTTTTCTTATGTTTAATCCTCTTAATCTCGTCAAATTCTCTGTGCTCTCCGTGTCTCTGTGGTGAATATTTTATTTGTGTTTACTTGTCGTTATAATTTTCGGGCTTGTTTTATTTTTTAGCAAGCCCTTAGCCAGAAGAAAGTCATCTTTCGTAGTAATCTTGATGTTGTAAGGGTCTCCCTTAATAATCTTCACGGGAATACCGATTCTTTCCACTAAAGAGGCAGAATCCGTTCCCCAAAAATGGTCCTTCTCCGCCTGAAGATATGCCTTTTGAATAATTTCTGCCTTGAACACCTGGGGTGTCTGAACAGTCCAGAGAGATTTTCTGTTTAGTGTAGAACTAATAAAAGAAGAGTTCTCTACCTTTTTGATTGTATCGGAAAGAGGAAGTCCGGGCACAGCCGCTTTGTATCTTTTTGCACCTAAAATTACTCTTTTTATTAATTCCCCGGTAAGAAAGGGTCTTGCCCCATCATGGATAAGGACAAAATTAGAGAAAGAGTTCATTTTTCTCAACCCTGAGGCAACTGAGCCCTGTCGTGTTTTTCCTCCGGCAACAATTTCTTTTACCTTTGAGATATGATATTTTTTAATTAATTCTTTTGCCTTAGAAATTTTGTTCTTTTCTACTACTAAGATAACCTCACCAACAAAAGAGGAATTTTCCAAAGTAAGAAGACCGTAGGTAAGCAGGGGTTTTTTCTCCAGGAGAAGAAATGGTTTATCAACCAATCCCATCCTTTTCCCCTTCCCCGCTGCCACTACAATTGCTACCGTTCTCACTTTAACTCAGCAAAAATCATTCTCCCGCTTACCGTCTGAATGGTGGAGTTGATCGTTACGTCAACAGCTCTGCCGACAGCTTTCCTCCCATTCTCCACCACAACCATTGTCCCATCCTCAAGATAACCAACACCCTGACCTTCCTCCTTTCCTTCTCTGATAATCTTCAGGCGGAGAGTTTCCCCGGCCAATAATTTTGGCTTCAGGACTGTAGAGAGATTGTTAAGGTTAAGCACCACAATATTTTGCACCTCTGCCACTTTAGAGAGGTTGTAATCATTGGTCAGGAGTTTTGCGCCCATATCTGAAGCAAGTTTTACCAGTTTACTATCCGTCTCAATCAATTCGGGAAAGTCCAGTTGATGAATCCGGACGTCCAGGGAGGAATCCTTACGCATTTTCTCTAACATTTCCAGTCCCCGACGACCTTTCTGTCGCCTTATGTCGTTGCTGGAATCGGCTATTGTCTGGAGTTCCCGGACAATGAAATTCGGAACAATCAGGACATAGGCCAAAAAACCAATCTTACAGAGGTCATGTAATCGTCCGTCTATGATTACGCTGGAATCAACAATCAAGAGATTCTTGCTTTTTTCTCTTCTTTCGCCAAAATAGGGAAGAAGAAAGCCAAACTCCTTTGCGTGTCGCACCGCAACCATTATCCCCAAATAACAAAAGATAAAATAGAGACCAAACCTAATATAAAGTTCGGGCTTAGTTCCCACCGGAATGAGAAGAATGAATCTACTGATAAGAATGGCAAGCACAAGTCCGCTAACCAAACCCAACGCTGCGAGTAGCAATTGCCGTGAAGGAATCTTCTGAAGAGCTCTTTCTATAAACACAATAACAACAGAACCCACAACAGCAAACAAAAGCCCCTTCATAGAATTTGAGGTAATAAAATATCCCGAAACAGCAGAAAGAATTATAAAAACAACACGAATCATATTATAGCCCATAAATTTATGTCACCTCCTATTAATCAATGTGCTTCTATTACCAGTAGCGAGGAAAGTTTCTGTAGCGTGCCTTGTGAATCTGTGAGCGGGCACGGTGTCCCGTAGGGACGAGCGAGCAGATTCACAGAGTGCAGTCAGCCTCGCTGGGGCTGACAAACGTGCCGCTTAAGAAAGCTTTCCGAGCATCTTACTTTTCCCCTTTGGGCACACGCAACAACCTCCAGGGATGTCTTCTAATTTCCTTAAGCAAAGAAACGGCCTCTTGATGCAGTTCATCGGAAGAAACAAGTTTATCAAGCGTTCCTTCCCCGCTCCTTATCTTAGCAACAATGGCGCTAAATTCATCAGCAGATTTACGGAAACTTATAACGGAGGTTTCCACCTCTTTCAACACCGCCCGCAAATCGGAATAGAGCTCTTTATCCTTCATTAATTTACCAAAAGTCGACTTTTCCTCATCCGCCAATTTCAGAAACTTATTGACTCTTTTTATGGTCTCTCCTAAATTGGCTGTCACCGTTTTGCTATTGGTAATTGCCGCCTTTAAGTCATCCTTATTGGATTCCAGAAGATTTTGAAAAGCACTGATTGAACCCTCCGCTTTCCCTGTCAGAGAATCAATTTTAGCCATTAATTCCTTTCCTCCGGCAGTAAGGGTTAAGAAATCTTTAAAAACCTTATTCAACGAGATTTTCATCTCCTTATCGGCTAAAATATCCTTGGTCGCAGCAAGAACCTGGGTTATATCCCTGATCATATCCTCCCCTAAATTGACCAATCGCTCCATCGGAACAGGGTCAATCCCGCGGATAAGTTCATTGGGTTTGATTACTGGAATGTCAGCGAGAGACGTAGGTACAACTTCTACG
>DAOVNU010000147.1 GCA_030630065.1 bacterium
ACGGAAAAGAATCTTAGATGGTTGAAGGGGCTTAAAGAAAATTTAGAGGTAATTATTGGCGATATACGGGATGAAAAAAAGGTAAGAGAATCGGTTAAAGGGGTTGATATTATTTATCATCTCGCGGCTCAGGTAGCTGTGACCAGTTCTGTCGCTGACCCCAAAGAAGATTTTGAAATTAACGCTCTGGGAACATTGAATCTTCTGGAGGCAATGAGGAAATTTTCTCCAGAGAGTATTTTATTGTTTTCGTCAACGAATAAGGTCTACGGAGAAACAGAAAATATCAAGGTTGTCAAGACCAAAAATCGCTATCAATATCAAGAGCCACAATTTGCGGTTAGTGAAAGCCAACTCCTGGACTTTTACTCTCCCTATGGCTGTTCCAAGGGAGCGGCGGACCAGTACGTCCGGGACTATTCCCGCATTTATGGGCTAAGGACAATCGTTTTCCGTCAATCCTGTATCTATGGGCCACACCAATTCGGCAATGAGGACCAGGGCTGGGTAGCGCACTTTGCGATTTCTGCTTTAAAAGGAAAAGAAATAACCATTTACGGAGATGGCAAACAGGTAAGGGATGTTCTTGATGTTGACGATTTAATAAAAGTATTTCAATTGGCTATAAAAAACATTGCCAAGACAAAGGGAGAAGTTTATAATATTGGCGGAGGAAAGCAAAACAGTATCTCGCTTTTGGAATTTATTGCTAAATTGGAAGAACTTACCGGCAAAAAAATCTCCTACACCTTTTCTGATTGGCGTCCCGGGGACCAAAAAATCTATGTCAGTGAGATTAAAAAGGCAAAAAGGGATTTTAATTGGGAACCAAAAGTTAAGGTGGATGAAGGAATAAAGAGGTTGCTAAATTGGATTAAGGGAGCATTATGAAGAGAATTGCAGTAATTGGCGCCGGTCATGTGGGATTGGTAACTGCGGCCTGTTTTGCAAAGTTAGGAAATAAGGTCATCTGCGTGGATAATGACCAGAAAAAAATAATTGCTCTCAAAAAAGGAATAATTCCTTTTTTTGAACCCGGACTGGAGGAACTGGTAAAGAAGGTGGTAAAAAAGAAAACTCTTTCCTTTAGTTTCAGTATTGCAGAGAGCACTGAGAATTCCGAGATTATCTTTATTGCTGTCGGGACTCCCGCTCAAAAAGACGGGGAAGCGGACCTCTCTGCGGTAGAAGCGGTTACTTCAGAGATAGCCAAGGCAATGCAAGGTTATAAACTCCTGGTGGAGAAAAGCACCGTTCCGGTCTTAACCGGAGAATGGCTAAAGAGAACGGTTAACCTCATTAAGAAAAAAAATGTTGATTTTGATGTGGCGGCTAATCCGGAATTTTTGAGAGAGGGTTCGGCAATATTGGATTTTTTACAGCCAGAGAGGATTATTGTTGGCACTGAATCAAAAAGGGCAAAAAAATTATTAGCAGAACTTTACCAACCAATAAAGGCGCCGATTATCTTCACCGATATCAAGAGTGCGGAATTAATCAAACATGCCTCTAACTCCTTTTTAGCCGCCAAGATTTCTTACATCAATGCCGTCTCTCAGATTTGTGAGAAGGTGGGAGCAGATGTCAATCAGGTAGCGCAGGGTATGGGCTACGATTCCCGCATTGCTAAGAAATTCCTCTCCGCAGGAATTGGTTACGGGGGGAGTTGCTTTCCCAAGGATGTTGCGGCATTTGTCCATTTAGCAGAAGAGAATGGTTATGATTTTAATTTGCTCAAAGCGGTGCAAAAGATTAATCAGGAACAGATAGATTTTGTTTTTAAGAAGATAAAAAAATGTCTCTGGACGCTAAGAAATAAGAGGATTGGTATTTTAGGTCTTTCCTTTAAACCGGATACCGATGATATCCGGGAGGCGCCTTCCATCAAAATTATGGAGAAATTGCTTTCTGAAGAAGCAATTCTTCAGGTTTATGACCCTCAGGCAATGAAAGGGGTTAAAAAAATCTTTCCCGAACTTACGTATTGCAAAAACCCTTATGCGGCGTGTAAGAATGCTGAACTTTTACTTATCCTTACTGAATGGGAGGAGTTTAAAAGATTAGACCTGAAAAGAGTAAAAAAATTGCTGCAGAAACCTTACCTTGTTGATGCTCGTAATATCTATGAGCCAAAAAGAATGAAACAGTTGGGGTTCATCTACGAGGGGGTTGGAAGAAAATGAAAATATTGGTTACGGGAGGGGCAGGGTTTATCGGTAGTTTTCTGGTTGATGCATTGGTTAAAAAAGGTGATGAAGTAACCGTTTTTGATAATCTGGAACCCCAGGTGCATTTAAAGGGAAAATTACCGAATTATTTTAATAAAAAAGCAAAATTTATTAAAGGAGATGTCAGGAAACTAAATGATTTGAAAAAGACAATAAAAGATACGGAGATTATCTTTCATTTTGCCGCCGCGGTTGGTATTGGCCAGAGCCAGTATGAAATTGAAAAGTACGTAGAGACCAATATCGGTGGGACCGCCAATCTACTTGAGATTCTGGTCAATAGCAAAAATAAG
>DAOVNU010000076.1 GCA_030630065.1 bacterium
AGAAGTTCTTGAAGAAGAAAAAATAAGCATGCTGATGATGAGCATCAACGATGAGAGCAGTACTTACCGACCAGTCCACATTGATTATGTAAAGGGAGGGGGGCAAATTATTGGAGAGGGCTGTCATTGGCTGGACTTGAGTTGCTACATTTTAGAAGACGAGCCAATTATCATCTCCGCCACAGGGTCAAGTCGGATGAACTACATCATTACGATGGAATTTAGAACGGGTCATAAAGCTTGTATATTCTTTTCTTCAAATGGAACATTTGATTACCCCAAGGAATTATATCACCTTACCGACAATGGGGCACTTTTCATAAATCATTGCTTTACAGAAAATGAATTCTACGGTCTTGGCGAGCCAATGCGCAAAATTTATCCCCTTCAATTCGATGATTTACCTGAAACCGGCAAAGAAGGAGGGTCGTTAGGTTATGTATGTAAACTCCGCGAGAGAGCAAAAATATATGCGGCTTCAGGCAAGAAAAAATGGATTGATCTTGCGCCGGATAAAGGGCACTATAATCTCCTGGATACTTTTGTCGATTCAATCATTAATGATACTCCCTCTCCCATAAACGAGATAGATGGAAGTAGAGCAACCTACTTGAGCATGCGTGCAATAGAATCAATCCGCCTCGGGAAACCACTCCCGGTTAATCAGGAAGATTATAATTTTTTGATAGCGTAAAGTTATGAAGGGAGTTAATCTGGACGATGAAAAACTTTTCCCTGTTTACGAAAGGATAAGCAAGGAAAATTTAATTCTGGTAACCCACAGCGGATTTGACGTTGCCTATCCGATGGTCAGGAGGGTTGACCCGGCAAGAACATTAAGGGTTAAAGAAAAGTTCCCTCACCTTAAACTGGTAACAACCCATTTAGGGGGTTGGAAGGACTGGGAAGCGGTAAAAAAATTTTTAGTAGGCAGGAAAATCTATATGGGGATATCATTCTCTCTTAATTTTTTAGAAAAGAAAAAAGCAAGGGAGATTATTTTAAATCATCCCCGGGAATATATTCTCTTTGCTACCGATTCACCCTGGGCAGACCAGGGAAAAAGTTTATCTTTACTGAAGAAACTTGAACTCGGAAAGGAAAGGGAAAGGTTGATTCTCAAAGAAAACGCTCTAACTCTCCTGGATTCTGTTTAAAAGCAAATGTTCTTCTCGCGAAAAATTGAACTTTTGACAATAACTACTTTTTTCTATAAAATAAGGTAGAGATAGCAAAGATTTCCCGTTATCTTTTTATCTTTGGGGCCCATAGCTCAGCGGCAGAGCAGCGGACTCATAATCCGTCGGTCCCAGGTTCGAACCCTGGTGGGCCCACTATCTAAAGACCTTGCCACATTTATCTTTTCCAAATCCTATCTTTTTTGTAAATTCCCTGGAATACCCTCTGGTGTCCAAATAGTATCCATCTGGTTGCAAAAATGGTCAACTGCCGCCAGAAAGATAATCATTTTAACCCCTTGTAACTAAATATGTTGCAGGGGGTTCTTGTTTGTGTTACAGTAGATAAAAAGAACTGTAAAAATAGAACAATAAAAAATGAAAAAGAAGGAAGAGGAGAAGGAAGTAAAGAAAAAAAAGAAGAAGAAAGAGAAGAAAGAAGTAAGGGGTAATGTGGAAAAACGTCTTAAACGCAAAAGTTTATTAGTTGCGCCGCAGGGTGAATCGGGTGTAGCTGGTCTCATTAATAAGGTGCAGCAGCAGTTGAGTGTCATGGAGAAGAAGCTGGATATCTTAATTAGCCAGTCTTCAAAAAGGCCTTTTGAGAAAAGCTATTCCCAAAAGCCTTCCCAGCGATTCAATCGCTCTCATCACTATGACAGAGGAAGACAAGACGATGGTCCCAGGGAAAAAACTCGTACTCGGGTTATTTGCGCAAACTGTAAGAAAGAGTGCGAAGTTCCTTTCAAACCGAGCGGCGACCGTCCGGTATATTGCAAGGAATGCTTTTCAAAGCGCAAAAACAAAGGATAAAAGGTATGTCTAAAAGTCGTGATGCTAAAAAAAATGTAAAAAAGAAACCAGCAAAAATGTTGAAAGAGAAACGGCTTGAGAAAAGAGCGAAAAAACGGCAGAAAAATTAGGGATGGATTGGAATCGATAATTAAGGATAGACGTATAAAGGGCGGTGCATAATCCCAGAAGGTTAGTGACGCCCCGCACCACGTTAAATACCCGCCCCTTTCGCAGCCCCCATCACACAATCTCTGACGTTGCCCTTATCGGTGGTGGTTCCTTTCCCAAACCCGGAGAGGTAAGTTTAGCCCATAATGGTATTCTCTTTCTGGATGAATTTGCTGAATTTCATCAGGATGCGCTTGAGGTGTTGCGTCAGCCATTATATGAAACTTAATCTCTTCATAGCCCGGTCCGGCGTTGCCTCCCGCCGAAAGTCTGCAGAACTGGTTAAGAATGGCCTTGTACGGATAAATGGAAAAATAGTTCTGGAACCGTTTCGGGAAGTTACCGATAAGGATAAAATAAGTGTTGGCACACTACAGTCTCCCTGCCATTCGCCGAAGAATAGAAGCGGGTCAATTACTGGCAGGGCTAAAGGAAAGAACATCTCCCCGGAAAGGTTTGTCTATGTCGCCGTAAACAAACCAATCGGCGTTACCTGCACCCTTAAAGACCGGTTCGCGGAAAAAAAGGTGACCGACCTTGTGCCGCGCTCCCTGGGCCGGCTCTACCCGGTCGGCCGGCTGGACCGGGATTCGTCCGGCCTGGTCATTCTCACCAACAACGGCGATTTCAGTCAGCGGATGAGCCACCCCAGTTATGAAGTGGAGAAAGAATATTTGGTTACCGTAGTTCCAGCGGTTAACCGAAAAGAAATCTCAGTTTTGAGGGCGGGAGTGCTTTACGAAGGTGAAAAACTAAGCGCTTCAGAAATTAGAATCCTGAAGAAAGAACCGGGAAGAAGCACACTACAAATTATTCTGAAGGAAGGAAAGAAGCGGGAAATCCGCAGGATGTTCGGTTGCCTCGGCCACCACGTGCAAACCCTGGAGAGGGTAAGGATTGGAAGAATAACGCTGGGCAACCTAAACCTATGCAAATGGCGGTTTCTTACCCGCGAAGAAATAGGGAGTTATTCCCGTGAGTTGTCGCAAAATACAGCGACTCACCAATAACAGGGGTTGTTAACGGAAATCCACATTTTATCCTCGTTGTCGCGGGTCCTCTTTCTACAGGATTGGAAAAGAACGCATGCCCCCTCCCCCCTCTTAAATTTTGGTGTCCAAATAGTGTCCAGTCAGGAGTAAAAACAGGTAAAGAGGAGTAAAGAAGAAAAATAGCGGAGAAGTTTACTGTGGCTTGCTTTTCCGCTCCCTGCTTGCTTCTTGGGAGTTTTGCTTTTTTGGACTCATAATCCGTCGGTCCCAGGTTCGAACCCTGGTGGGCCCACTATCCTGAAACTTTTACCACATCTAACCTGTTGGTCTATCTACTTTTGCAGGTCCTTAATTTTCATAATTTCCTATACCTTGTGCTTCGGCCAAGACCAATACGCTCAACTTTCTTGAGACGCAATAATTTGTTCAAAACTTGATTAACGGTGGGGCGAGCGACTTTTGTTTTTTTGGCAATTTCACCGGGAGTTGCTTCTTCCACTTCTTGTAAATACTGCCATACCGAAAGTTGCTTCTTCGAAAGGAGTTTTTCAATGTTTTCTTTAGACAACAACTCAACAGCCATTTGTGATTGTTCGAGAAAAATAGCCAAAAAGAAATCAAGCCAGGGAATAATATTTTCGTGCTTAGTTTTAAAAGTTTTCTGGCTTCTTCGCAAAGCCATGTAATAATCCGGCTTATTGTCTTCAACCAATTTCTCGTGCGAAATGTAAGGCATATACAAATATCCCTCTTTGAGCAAAAGGAGATTTGTGAGAACACGACTAAGCCGACCGTTGCCGTCCTGGAACGGATGGATTTGCAAAAACTCAACAAGAAAATTGCCAACAATCAAAAGCGGATGATACCTCTTCTCCACGAGCGCTTCCTGGGTCCACTCAACCAACTCCTGCATCTCCTTGGGAGTAAGATATGCCGGCGTGGTATCAAAAAGAACGCCGACTGATTTGCCAGTTGCATCTATCATTTCAACTTTATTCTCTGTTTTTTTATAGTCGCCTCTGTGTAAAGTATCTTTTTCGACATATTTAAGAAGTTCTTTATGGAAGTGCTTAATAGAGTTTTCTGAAAATTTAAGAGATTTCCATGAATTAAAAACATTCTCAAGTAATTCAAAATATCCTTTTACTTCTTGCTGGTCACGATTGGTGAACTTTTGAATACCAATGCCGCGCATCAGTTTTTCTACATCTTCATCAGAAAGACGAGCACCCTCAATGCGAGTAGAGGCGCCAGTGGAAGTTATCAAAACTGACCGCTTGAGACGGCCTAAAACCTGGGGGCTTAATTGTGCCCCGGCAATCCATTGCCCCTTCAACTCACCAATTTGTATTATTTTTGACCAAATGTCGCTTGGAACGTACGCAAGCCGTTGGTCAAATCTCTTGTTCTTTGCCATAATTTATCTTATAGTTTAACTATATAAGATTATATTAGATTATTGAATACAAGTCAAATAGAATAAGTAAAAGTGTGTATGGAAAACAAAATTCCATCCTGGAAGAGATAACCAAAATGGGATGTTGATTCAGGGCTTTAAAGAGAAACGCGACTTCTACAATTGACAGGATGCTAAAAGAGGGGGTAAAATACCTTAACTGTTAGGGAGAAACCTTGGTGAAGCCAAAAGAGAAGTATGCTGGGGCTATGGGGAATTCCGAGCAAAGCGAGGGGCGACTTGACCATGAAAAATTTACCGCCATCCTTGCTCCTGAGAAAGGTTACCTGCATCGAGGAATCCTTGAAGATACTTATCATCATTTAG
>DAOVNU010000143.1 GCA_030630065.1 bacterium
AAAGAAAACCTCTTCTGGGGGGAAAAATAAAAATGAAGGAGATAAAAACAATAACTGAAATCCAAAACCTATTTTCTCAAATTCTACCCCATTTTCAGATTAGTTCTCTTGACCTTTCTCAAAAACGTAAAATCATTCTTTTCTCCAATAAAAATTATTATTACCTTTCTGCAGAGAATTTGCCTAATAATCTTTCTCTTTTAGCGACACTTCTTGCAGATTTATCCCAAAAGAGTATAGAATATGAATACATTGACCTTAGATTCAAAGACATTTACGTAAAACCGATAAAAAAATGAAAGATGATTTTGTTACGGCATTGGATTTAGGAACAAATAAAACCTGCGTCCTTCTGGGAAGAAAGGGAGAAAAAAATAAATGTGAAATTATTGGGGTCGGGTGTGTTCCCATCTCAGGTCTAAAGAAGGGAGTGGTAATAGATTTAAAGAAAACCATTACTGCAATAGGAACGGTAGTGGAACAAGCAGAAAAACCAAGAAATCTTATAGCTCATTCCCTTTTTGCGAATATTGGTGGCAGTCACATTAAAGGGGCAAACTGCCAGGGGGTTGTGGAAATCTCCAACAAAAATCAGGAAATTCTGAAAGAGGATATTAAGAACAGTATTCGTGTAGCAAGAGCATCCGGTGTTTCAGCAGACAGGGGAATCATTACCACTATCCCGCAGGAATATATTGTTGATGCAGAAAAAGAGATTAAGGAACCGGAAGGAATGGTTGGCCAAAAATTGGAGACAAAGGTTTTCCTTGTTAGCGGGAAAAAAAATCCCATCCAGAATGTGGAGACGTGCATCGGAGATGCAGGTTTCGGTCTGGAAGATATCTATTCGGGAGCATTGGCCAGCAGTGAAGCAGTTCTCACCCAGGCCGAAAAGGAAATTGGGGTATTCTTTCTTGACATTGGCGCGGGAACAACTGACATAATTATTTATTGCAACGGAATGGTGAAAGAAATAAATGTTCTGCCGGTGGGAGGAGACCACATTACTAATGATTTAGCCATTGGTTTGAGAGCACCCATCTCCGAGAGTGAAAGGTTGAAAAAAGATTATGGCTGTTGTTTAGAATCTCTAATCACCGACCATAAACTGGAAATCCCCATTAGAGACAGTATGGGAAGGTCCTCTAAAACTGGACTTACTTCTCTTGCCGAAATCATTGAACCCAGAATGGAAGAAATTTTCCTCCTGACAAAGAGGACACTGGACAGAAGTGGTTGCAGTAGTGTCATCGGAGCCGGAGTGGTCATTACCGGAGGCACGTCTCTTTTAAAAGGGATCGAGGAGTTAGGAGAGAAAATTTTTAAGATGCCGGTGCGGATTGGAAAACCACGTAATGTTATCGGGTTCGAGAAAAATATCTACAATCCAATCTTCTCTACTGCCGTAGGTCTTCTTCAGTATGGCTTGAAGAGAAGAGAAGAAACAGAACACGTTCCGAGATTTTCACAAAACAACCCATTAGTAAGATTTTATAAAAAGGCAAGAAGGACCTTTAACGATTTTTTCTAATGATAAAGATAAAAGTAGACCAGGGGTTTGATAAGTTCGTTAAGATAAAGGTTATTGGTGTTGGTGGTGGCGGATGCAATGCGGTGGGAAGAATGGCAACCACGCTTTCAGGAGTTGACCTTATTGGAATTAATACCGATATTCAGGCCCTGGCAAATTGTGACGTTCCCATTAAAATCCAGATTGGTCAACGAATCACCGGGGGTCTAGGTTCCGGAGGAGACCCGGAGAAGGGTAAGTTTTCCGCCAATGAAGACAAGGAACAGATTGCTAAACTTCTAAACGGAGTAAATATCTGTTTTTTAACTGCGGGATTAGGAGGGGGAACCGGTACCGGCGCATCCCCGGTCATTGCCAGAATTGCGCGCGAACAGGGTGCAATTACGGTAGCGGTGGTAACGACGCCATTTGCCATAGAAGGACAAAAACGAATAAACTATGCCGAACAAGGGCTGATTGAATTAAAAGAAAACGTTGATACTTTCATCCATATTCCCAATGAAAAATTATTTGAGATTACAGATACAAAAACCTCAATTCTTGAGGATTTCAAAAAAATTGACGACATCCTCAGTCAGGGCGTCTCTTCAGTCGTTGAATTAATCACCAAACCGGGTGTAATTAATCTGGATTTTGCTGACGTAAAATCGGTGATGGAAAACGGAGGGGAAAGCATCATGGGCGTTGGCAAAGCTAAGGGACCAGAAAGGGCCGTAAACGCCGCAAAAGAAGCCATTACCAACCGTCTTTTAGAAGAAAAAGACATTAGTAGTGCGCGGAATATCTTGATTAGTATCACCGGAGGTCTTGACCTTACCCTGCATGAAGTAAAGGATGCTGTCAAAACTATCAAAAACAATTTATCCTCTCTTTCTAATAGCGTCTTAGGAGTGGTAACCGATGAAAAATCGGAAGACGAGGTAAAAATCACGGTTATTGCCACCGGACTGTCTGAGAAGAAGGAATTTCCTCTTCCCTCTCAGAAAAGAGTTCGTACCAAAAGGGGAAAGGAAGAACCAACCCTTTTTGACCCAGGGCCAAGCATAATTGACGGAGAGGATTATGATAAGCCAACCTTTCTCCGCAAGAGACAAAAACAGCGAAAAAGAGAGGAAGATTAAGGATGATTATAAAAAGGGAGCAGGATGAGATAATC
>DAOVNU010000199.1 GCA_030630065.1 bacterium
AGGGAGTTCCAGGTAATCTATAATTCGTATCTGCTCAATTTCAAGATGAAGTTGAACCGACCTGTCTCTTTGAACTCTGGGGAGAACCGTTAAAGTAATCCCAACGTCATCCCTGGTCTCAATCGTATAGGAATAACTGGTTGTTGTAGTGCCTCCAGTGGTGGTGGTAGTGGATGTCACTCCGGTAACATAGGGCACTTCTTCCACAACGTCAATCGTTGCTTGCTTTCCATCAAGGGTAAGGATTCTTGGCTGGGAAAGCATATGGATGTTACCCTGTTGTGCCAATGCCTTAATCACAGAAGTAATTCTCTTGTTGCTAATGGCGAAAGCAAATAGATTTGGTCCAGTGGGAAGGACTCCGGCAACTTCACCAAAGACAGGACCGGTTAAGGTTGTAGTGGGTTCAATCCCACCGATTATCTGACTTGCTGCCTCCCAGTCAATACCCAGGGTATTAGGGGATTCCGGGGTTCCCTTGGAAAGGGTAACTTCCACCAATTTGACATCAATCAATACCTGGCTTACCGGAGTATCAAGGGACCGAATCAGATTTTCAATTTTATCCGCCTCAGCCGTACTGGTCACATCAACGATAATTGAATTTGTTCTTGGGTCAGCAATGACGCTTTCTATCTTTAAGGTATCCTTGACGATTTTGGCTATTGCGCTGGCTTCAGCGTAATGAAGGGAAAATGCCTTCTGGTTGATTTTTGCCAACCCTTCAGCAGATTTTTCATACTCGGCCTGGCTCATAATACGGATGATATTTTCCTTTTCAATGTATTTCAGGTTATTGCTTTCCACAATGACATTCAGAGCTTCACGCAACGGTACCTTCGTGACATTGATGGTAACCTTTCCTTTAATCCCCGGGGAAAGAACAATGTTGGCTCCGGTAAGGTCATAAATGAGTTTCAGGGTCTGTTGAAGGTCAGCATTATCAAGATTCAACGTTACCGGGATATTCCCAATTTTACCGAGTAATTTTTTAGGAGGTTCTTTCCGGGAAAGCAAGACCTGAATTTCATACTTGCATTTATTTGCCAGACGTGTTGCTTCTTTGTACTGCTCCTTTTCAAATGCCAGTTCCGCTCCGGAAAAATTAAGACGAACATCAAGCAAATCCTTTTCAGGAACCTTTTTTGTTTTTCTCACGCTATCCAATAATTTCCCGGCGGAAAGGATTGCTGACTCGCTTTCAGCAATGAGGGCCTGCCATTTTTCCTCTTCTTTTATCCTAACCTCTTTTTCGGGAATCTCTCTTTCCTCAAACTTTTCTATTCTTCTCGGTGTCCCCCTCAATTTGCTTTTAATCAGTTCCAGATAGGCCTCTATTTCATTGGTGCGATAGTCCGGCTCAAGTTTCTGGACATTTAAGAAATAAGTGCGGGCTTCAGCATACCTCCTTTCCTGGTATGCTTTTTCCCCTTTCTCAAAAGATTCTACTACTCTCTGGGCAATCCTCTCCTCGCGAGAAATTCTTTTTTCAGCCGCTTCCGCTGGGGTAGTAACAAAGGCAATCCCTAAAAACCCTACCAAACAGAGAATAATAACCGCTCCAATTCTATATTTCTTCATCGTTTTCTCCTTAATTTATTCCTCCTTCAGTTCAAAAATATTATTGTCCTTTAAAAGATAAAGAATATTGCCAATCCGCCTGATAACC
>DAOVNU010000083.1 GCA_030630065.1 bacterium
AACCCTGAGGGTACTTGACCTTCTCGCACTTTATTTTCCTCTGGGGCAAGCAATAGGGCGACTTGGTTGTTTTCTTAACGGCTGCTGCTATGGTAAAGAGACAAATTTTTTCTTAAGCGTAAGATTCCCCTTTGATAACGTATCCCGGCACCCAACCCAAATTTATTATTGTTTAAGCAACCTTTTTGTTTTTTTGGTTTTGTTTTTTTTGTGGAAAGGGAAGAGAAAAAATGGGACTATTCTCCTTATTTATTTCATGCTCTATTCCATATCCCGCTACGGCATAGATTTTCTTCGGGGTAATTTAGGACCGCTTTTTCTCTCCCTTTATCCCACCCAGGTCATTTCCTTTTTCATCTTTTTAATTGCCGGTGCCCTCTTTATCTTTCAGTTTATTAGAGGCAACCATCATTCCGATAATATACCAGGTTAAAGTGGCAATCTGTCGGCTGTGAAAGACGTCGTGAAAAAAACTGGTGATCAGAATGGCAATGATTCCCGCAGAAAGACCGATACTCGCAACTTTTAAGTATTTATCTTCCTGTCTCTGAGAAAAGATATCTTTAAAGAAAAGAAACAATAACCACAGGAAAGCAAGCAGTCCCGGGATTCCCATCTCTACGGCAATCTGAAGAAAGACGTTGTGGGCATGGAGAAAATGTTCTTTGGCTTTGGGAAGCATATACCCTGGATAAACATAACGGAAATTACCCAAGCCCACTCCGATGAACGGATGCTTTTTAATCATTGTCAGGCAGGACCGCATACAGCAGAGTCGCTCTGAGTGACATTGAGGTTGGAAGATGGAAGTAGCGTGTACCCTGAACAAAGGAGAGACAAAGAGAGTTAGGAGCACAAGAAGAGGGAACCCAATAAGAATACGTTTATCCCGCAGCATAATTCCCATCGTCAGAAGTCCAATTGTAATTCCCAGCCAGGCGCCTCTTTCCATAGTAAGAAGAAGCAGGATAAAAGTTAGGGAGAGAACTATTCCCAGAAAAATTTTCTCTTTTTTTATCTTTTTGAAAAGAAGAAGCGAAAGAATTAGCGGCATAATGAGAATAAGGTATTGAGAGAGATAGGAATTAAGGGTAAAAAAGGAAGTAATAAGACAACCTGGTTTTCTGATGTATTGAAAGAGTCCGTATAAAGTAACAATGATTGCGGAAGCCAACCAGAGCCCGATAAACCTTTTTAACTGGTTTCTCCTTTTGACCAGATGAACTACAACGTAAAAGGCAAAGAACCATTCCCAGAGATTAGAGACCCCTTTCCCGGCTTGATAAAGATTAGTCCAATTTACGACCACTGAGGCAAAACCAATAATCAGAAAGATTAGGATAGGATAATCCATAGAGGTCGAGGTAAAGTCAATTTTTCTTTTTATAACTAGTTTGACAATCCAGGTAAGAAGAAGAGCGCCCTGAAAAATATATTTTAAGACCGGACCGGCAGGAAGACAAAAAACAGAAAGGAGAAAGAAACCCTCGATAATATTCTCTAAAACCTTTGTTAATTTTTCTCGCATAAAACCCCCATCTCCTGAAACTTTTTAACGATTAGGTTTTTTTCTCCGGCAAGAGTAAATTTTTCTAAATTGTTAACGTCTTTCAGTAATTTTTCGGAGTCAATGGTATCCGGTTTGGCAAGAAAGATTTTTTCCTTTTTGGTAGATTTTATCCCTTCCGTGGCGGTTAACAGTTCCTCGTTAAGTTTTTCTCCGGGACGAATACTCGTGATTTTGATGGGAATGTCAACCTCCGGCTCTAAACCGGATAGGGTAATAAGGTCTTTTGCTAAATTGATAATCTTTATTGGTTCTCCCATATCCAGAACAAAAATCTCTCCGCCATTGCTTATTGCCCCGGCTTGAATGATGAGACACACGCTTTCGCTAATACTCATAAAATAGCGCTTTATCTCAGGATGGGTCACCGTTACCGGACCACCTTCGGCAATCTGTTTTTTGAAGAGAGGGACAACGCTCCCCCTGCTTCCTAAAACGTTGCCGAACCTCACCGCACAAAATTTTGTTCCATCATTAAAGAATTGCATCATCAATTCGGTAATCCTTTTGGTCGCGCCCATTATACTTTTTGGATTCACCGCTTTATCGGTAGAAATAAGAATAAACCTTTCTGCCTTTCCGTTTGCAACTTCCATCAAGTTTTTTGTCCCCAGAACATTATTGCGTACCGCTTCAGCAATATTTTCCTCCATTAAAGGCACGTGTTTATGGGCGGCCACATGGAAGACCACATTGGGTTGATGCTCTTTCCAGATTGTTTCCAAAACATCCTTTTCCTTAATGTCATTAATCAGAAAGATAATCGGGAATAAAGGTTTCTTTTTCATTAACTCCATTTGCAGGAAATATGTCTCGTTTTCATTATTGTCCAGAAGAAAGAGTTTCCCGGGTTTGAATCTCATAATCTGGCGCGCGAGTTCAGAGCCGATGGAGCCAGCGGCTCCGGTAATCAGAACGGACTTACCTTCTAAATATTGGGAAATCTCCCCTATGTTTATCTCAACCGGTTTTCTTCCCAAAAGGTCATCTAACCTTACTTCCCGAATTTTGTTAATGGTCACGTCTCCCTTAATGATTTTATACATTCCGGGGAGAATTCTTAACTTTACCCTTGCTTTCTCACCCTCACGGATAATCTCTCTGGTTACCTCCCCCGAGGCAGAAGGAATGGCGATGATAACTTCATCAATATTCTTTTGAAAAATAATCTCGGCAATCTCTTTTCTTGTTCCCAGGACCTCTAAATTATGGATTTTTCGCCCGACCTTTTTTAAGTCATCATCAACAAAGCCAATAATTTTATAGCCCAATTCAGGGTGTTTGCTGATTTCTCTTAAAACCATTTCTCCGGCATCCCCGGCGCCAATAATCAGCAACCGCTTATCAGGAGGTATGCGCCGCTTACCAAGTTCTCTACGTAGCCTGGGAATAAACCTTAAACCCCCAATCAGAAGAAGGTTGAAAAACCAGTCAAGTAAAATTACCGAACGAGGAAACGGGAATGCCTGAGTAAAGAAAACAAGCCCGGTAGTGGCTAAGGAAGCAACGGTGACCGCTTTAAATACGGAGAAGGCCTCATTGATGCTGGAGTATCTCCAGATTCCGCCATAGAGACCAAAGAGCCAATACGAAAGAAGTTTGAGTGCCACAAAAAAGAAGGCAATCTGCTGGTAGGCGTGAAAATTGGGTGTCCTCAGAAAGTTAGGAAGTCGTATCCAGAAAGAAAGAATGATGGCTACGTTAATCAGGATAATATCAGCAATTAATAGAAAAACGGACTCCCTTTTCATTCCTATCATCTTATCAGTTTTATAGATGAAAGTAAAGATTAATGGTTTTGGGCCACGGCATATAAAACCTTATAGGAGGGATTATGGGATGGAGGTATTGGGACAGGAGGAGAATAAACCGCCATTTTTTCGCAGAGTTCAGCAGGCAGCACCCGCAATTTGCCGAAAAAGATTCTCTTGAAAAATTCCTTACTTTTCATTGTTTTTGGGATGAGGTGGAAAGCAACCGCAGTTCTCTTAATTAAAGAGATGATTTTATCCTTTGTTGAATCTGTATTGGTAGGGAAGGCGCCATAAATTTCTATACCGGAAAATTTCGGATTAATGAGCAGAAAAAGTTCAGGAACAGAAAAGTATCTGGTACTGGAAGGGGAAGGGTTAAAATCGAGCCAATCTCTGTTTGCTGCGCAGACAATAAGCGTTCCGTCTTTTTTTAATACTCGTGAAGCCTCTTTAACAAATTCCTCGGGTTGAGTGAGGTAGTAAATCGCCTCGTACAGAAGTATCACATCAAAACTGTTATCGTCAAAAGGTAACTGATGCGCATCAAACGATTGGAGTTTAATATTGCTTCTTCCTTGATAATGCTCCCGGGCATATTTTAAGAGATTCTTGTCAATATCCCCGGCAACAACCCTTTTTGCAAATTTCGCCAGATAGCCCAGTCCTAATCCCGCCCCACAGGCTACCTCCAGGACGTCCTTTCCCTGACAAAATCGAGAGGCAAAGTGATAACGTTGATAGATTCTGGCTAACTGCTCAACTGTTGCCTTACTTCCCGGTATCTCCGTGACCGAGATATAATCAGTTTTCATAATAGTTGTGGATACAATCTATGACATACCCTACATCTTCATCGGTAAGTTCAGGATACATCGGTAGTGAAAGGACTTCATTAGATATTCTTTCCGTAACCGGTAGATGAAAATGGCTTAAATTAAGCGCAGGTTGCTTATGCATTGGTTTTGTCCAGGAGATTAAAACCTCAACCCCCGAGTCCCTCAGGTGTTTGAGAAGTTCATTCCTTTTTTTAGTTCGTATCACATAGTTTTGATAAACGTCAAAAAAATCCTTTCCCTTATTGGGAGGTAGAATAATATCTCCCAGGTTTTTTAACCCCTCATCATACATCTTTGCAACCTCTTTTCTCCTGCTGAACCATTGGCTAAAATGTTTAAATTTCATCTTAAGGATTGCGGCATGCAGGTTATCAAGTCGGGAACAATAGCCAAAGCATTCAATCACATCAGAGGAGTCGACTCTTCCATTATCCCGCAATACTTTCACTTTCCTGGCAAGATGGGCATCATCGGTTACAACCATTCCTCCGTCCCCGGGTGCACCCAGCATTTTTGC
>DAOVNU010000085.1 GCA_030630065.1 bacterium
ACTCCTTCTCCGGTAACGGCGGAGATAGGAATCACCTCTTTTTTTGCCTCTTCCCTGAAATTTTTAAGGTTTTCTTTTGCCTGCGGTAAATCCATCTTATTGGCAACGAGAATTTCCGTTTTTTTAAGAAGGGAAGGGTTGTATAATTTCAGTTCATCGCGTAATTGGAAATAGCGCGCGGCAGGATTTGGCTCGGAGACATCAACCAGATGAACAAGAACCTTTGTTCTTTCAATATGGCGGAGGAATTCATCTCCTAAACCGACTCCCTTGTGGGCTCCTTCAATCAAACCCGGGATATCGGCAATCAATTTTAGTTCCAGGGTTAATCTTTTCTCTTCTCCTTTTTCTCCTTTCCGGGCTTGAAAATGGTGCTGATATTGAAAATCCAGTAAGGTTCTTAAACCTTTGTCGGCTTTAATAATAACGTCTCCGCCATCTCCGCCATTCCCCCCGGATGGTCCTCCCCGGGGAACAAACTTTTCCGTAAATTGATTTATTCTCCCCTTTCCACCCAGATAGGGCTGGACCAGGCCATTTCTCCATCTTTGCGTTGAACTCTTGCGTAATAGTAACTATTTGAATCGGTTTTATCGTCAGTTTTCCAGTCTACAACCATTTTATTGGGCTGAATCGATTGATAATCTTTACCGTTTTTAACTAAAGTCACAGAATCAATTGGCACCTCACTGGCAGCAAAAATTCAGAATCACCCTCACGTTAGTAGTAGCAAATACTCTTCTTTCCCATAGTGCTTTGAAAATCTCTTCTCTTGTTAAATTCCTTGCCCATATACCGGTAATTCCCTGATGATAAAGATTTTTGTAATCCTGAAGGGACTCCTGTAAAGAATGTAATTCGTCCCCTGGCCTTCCGTCATGTATATCTCCTGCAACAAATCCAAATTTATATCCTCTATTCAAAACATCTATTACGTGTTGACCTTTTTTTCTCCTCCACCGGTACGAATAGGCCGAGGATGCCCATCTTCTTCAGACCTTTCGCTATTGCCCCAGACAGAGTATATTTCTACTAACCTTTCATTTAAGGGTCATGTCCCTTTGACCAATTTACCCCCATCGTTACATTTGCGGAATGATGGGGTATAACTAAAGCACCATATTTTCTGCCTATAGAATAAATTTCGGATAATTTGTCCGGAGCAAAACTTCTTAAGATAGGGCCTTTTTTCCCTGGATAGTATATGTTTCTATGCCCAAACTTATGATTAGTCCATTCCTGACCTATTAAGGTTACGAAAGAGCCCGCTTTGTTAAAGTCGTTGGCAACATTCTGGAAATATTCCCATTGTCTATCCGTGATAGCTTCAGAATGGTCTGATATGGCAAATATATCTAAGAAAGATTCTTCCCTTGCAAATGAGTATAGTTTTTCTGGACAGCGAAGGCCATCAGAAAAAATTGTTTGTGAGTGAGGGTCAGCCCAGTAAAGCCTTAAAGGCTTCTCTTCTTCTGCCACAAGTACAGGATTACTGAGTGACTCTATTCCAGAAACAGGTTCTTTTACCTTTATAAATTTAATCCCGGGGGTAGAAAATTTGATGCCTTTAATTCTGGTAATTGCACGGTCATCATTTTTATAAGGACCAGAGACATCTGCAAAAGAGAATTCATTCGGACCAATATAACCTTCTTCATCTTCAATACTTATTTTTCCTTTCCATCCTTTTATTACATTATCCATGTAAGTTATTCCACGGGGGGACAAATTTTGTATATTCCTTTTACCTTTGGGGAAAACATCATCGGATAGACAGCACAGTTAACTTTATATGGCTCAGTTAAAACCTTAATTCCTAAACTAAAAGATTCATTCACTCTCACTATAGAAGGAGCTGCAAGATAAAAGCCTGTGATTTTCATAAAAGTTCCTTGAGGTTCTCTTTAATCTTTTTAATTGCCTCTATGATTAAATCAACGTTCTTTCTTTCTAAGAGGAAATCCTTGCCAAGAGCAACTACCTCTGATTCAAATACCCGTTCCGCTACCGGGCATTTCACTTCGGAATAATCGATCTTTTTTCCGTAGAAGGGACAGTTGATAGGACAACCGGTTCTCCCAAAGTTCATCTCCTGAAATACAGAATTTTTATAGATGGGCTGGTTATGAGCTGTACTTGCTGATATTCCCTCTACCTTCAATGTTTCTATAAACTTATCCCTTGATAAGCCACCGAATTCTTTTTCGTTATAGCGGATAAAATAGATGTAGTAACCCCTTTTGGTGATACGAGAATCTTTTTTTAAAGCAGAGACGCCTTCAATCTTATTTAATAATTGTGCCAAATATTCCCCGTTTTTATATCTGATTTCGGTCTGCTCTGGCAAACGACTGAATTGACTTAAAAGAAGTGCTCCCTGAAACTCCGTCATCCGATAGTTCCATCCGCAAAGAGCATGTTCATAGGTTGGTGCTCCGTGGAACCTGCCAATATGGTGATAAGCATAACATTTACTTGCCAATTCTTCATTATCGCTAACTACTATTCCTCCTTCACCGGAAGTTAAGGGTTTCCCCATCTGAAAACTAAAAGTTCCCATATCGCCAATTGCTCCTACCTTGCGGCCCCGCCATTCTGAACCATGAGCTTCAGCTGCATCTTCAATGATTAAAAGATGATGTTTCTTAGCAATTTCCATTATCTTATCCATATCTGCCGGATATCCTCCGTAGTGAACCGGGATAATTGCTTTTGTTTTATTCGTAATTGCTGACTCTATTGCCTCCGGTGATATTTGGTAGGTTTCCGGTTCAATATCAACAAAAATTGGAATAGCATTAACCATCACTACCGCAGTTGCGGTGGCAATGAATGTGGCTGCCGGCACAATTACCTCATCCCCGGCCTCAATTCCTCCGGCTTTTAACGCCAACTCTAATGCCGCAGTGCCATTTACTACGGCTATTCCATATTTAGCATCGGAAAATTCAGCAAAGGCCTTTTCGAATTGACCCACCTTAGAACCTCCTTGCTCCTTATAGGCACCACGCCACCACTTACCGCTATGCAAAACTTCAAGCAGTGCCTTCTCCTCTTTTTCATCGAAAATAGGCCATTGTATTTTTAATCCCCCCGGTGTTACCGGTTTTCCACCTTTAATCGCTAAATTCATTTTATTCCCTCCATATCAATTTTTAAAATTACTGCCAGATTAAGCTGAGTTACCATACGTAAATTAATTAAATCTACTCGTTCAGGTATATCTCCCTCATCATGATATTTTGGGTCGGCATAAGGGTAGGAACCAAAATTTGCTACCGCTGTTGGGTAACCGGCCTTAATAAATGAACCATCATCATCACCCGGGGTTTTTCGCTTATATTTCTCTTGAATCAGACCAATTTTATAGAAGGAATTTATCTCAGAATATAAATCGGCAATTTTTTCACCTTCATCTGTAGTATAAAGCGTTACGTTGGTTTTTACCCCCGCGGATTCTTCTTCTTTTGATTTACCGGCTAAGGCATCCAGATTAAGTATCGCAATAAGATTATCGCCCCTATCTTTAGCATTTTTTGCTACAATTATGCTTGTCCAGGGAGTATGCTCTTCGTTGCAGAATACAAACCAGATTGAACGCTGGGATTGATAATTTTTCAATATTCGGGCAGTTTCCATATTGGCAATTACCCCAACAGCGTTATCGTATGCTCCTGGCGAATCAACCCAACTCTGGGAATCCTTATGAGACACGATTAAAATAATCTCATCTGGACGAAGATTACCCTTTTTCTTAGCATATAGGTTATAGGCAGCATACCAGGCTGAATCAGGAGATGGAGGAGCATATTGTTGGCTCTTTGGCTTTGAAATATCGCGGCTGTATGCCTGGACTTTGCCACTTTCCTTTTCTACCTTGTATCTCCATGATTCAAGTTTTACTTGAATGAAATCATCGGTCTCATATAAACTGTTTTTAGAATGTCCGGGCACGGTGTAATTTAATTTCCTGTAGGGAAGGGGGTTCTTTGCCAAGTAAAAGAGGTTATCAGATAATTTTTTTTGGTTAACCTGCTCTATAAAATTAGCAATAATATCTTTATCCATTTTAGATTTACCTATTTATTAAATGCGGCATCAAAGGACACCTTTGAAGGTGTCCTGGCCTCAAGATATGGTTACAGGTTGACACTCCAGAACCCCCTCTTTTTCATTCTCTCTTTTAACAGAATCGTAGGCAAAATTTAAACTTTCTACCACTTCCTTTTCGCCACAGATATAATTCTGATATTTTTATCTTACTGCTTCCTTTCTTCAATGTCAAACCCTTTGAGAAGTGTGCCTCTGCGGGTATTCTGCAGCCATTCTTCTTTAGTTTGTATCCCTTTACTATGAATAATGTCATCATCACTTGAAGACACTACCTCTATATTAAGTGACTTCGTTAATTTTCGCCCAGATTCTGTAAACAACCTTTTTCACTCCTTCTCCGGTAACGGCGGAGATAGGAATCACCTCTTTTTTTGCCTCTTCCCTGAAATTTTTAAGGTTTTCTTTTGCCTGCGGTAAATCCATCTTATTGGCAACGAGAATTTCCGTTTTTTTAAGAAGGGAAGGGTTG
>DAOVNU010000167.1 GCA_030630065.1 bacterium
GAGAAACCTTCTTCAATCCCGATAACCTCCCAACCAAAATAAATCGCCATCCTCACTATGGCTCTGATTGCCGCATTCATCCCCGGGGCATCACCCCCGCCGGTTAAAACAGCGATTTTTTTCATTTTGACAGTTTTTCCTCCAATCTCTTCTGTCTCACAGCATTGGTGACGTCCGCTCTGGTTCTCTCGATAATCCCGCGAGCACTATCAACCGTTCGCCGCAAACCCTTGACCAATGGCTCGGGGTAGTCAAAAGAAAAAAGAAAGTAGTACATTTCATCCATTAAACCAAGCAACCTTTCGCAATCACTTAATTTATCCTTGCGAATAGAATCAAGGATATAGCGTCGCATCTCTCCGATTGCCTCCCCCATCCCACGCAGATAAGAGGTCTCTCCAACTTTCAAAACTTCCGGGCTGGGCAGGGATTGTTTCTTAATCAACGCCAAAGTAATTGTTGCTTCTGCATACTCCTTCTCCGCACTCTGTAGAAAACCACCATAATAAATATCCGGATATTTCTCCAAACTCTTTTGCGCTTCTCTCAAAATTTTTCCTGCTTCTTCCAACAATGTCCGGGATTCCTGCAACTGACCGCGATGCGCCATTTTAATTATCTCCGAACTAAATCTGATAACCTTGCGCGTTAAAGGCAAGCCCTTCTCGCGAGACCTATCTTTGTTATTTAGCGACCTTTTAATTCTTGAACCAACCTTATCCAATTTTTCCATAGTAATCCGCCCGCTTGACCTTTTTGAAAAACAATAGTAGAATAACATAAAATTAAATTTAATCAAGGAAAACTATGGAAACAGTAGAGGCAGAAATCAGGAAAGAGAAGGGTAAAACTGCAGCAAAGAGATTAAGAGAGGGGGGAAATATTCCCGCAATTGTTTACGGGAAGGAGAACGGTTCTTTTCCTTTAATTCTAAATAGTAAGGATTTCCGGACGGTTCTGCGTCACTTAGCCGGAAAGAAAGTTCTCTTTGAACTTAAAATTAAAGATAATGATAAAACCATCAAGAAAAGGGTAATCTTAAAGGAGATTCAGCGCGATTTAACCAGGGATGTAATTTTACATTTGGACTTTCACGAGGTTACCTTAGGTAAACTGATAGAGGTAAACGTACCAATTACCTTAACCGGGGAATCCGCGGGAGTAAAGGAAGGAGGGATATTAGACCAGGTGCTCCGCGAAATAAAAATTGAGACCCTCCCCTCACATATCCCGGAAGAAATCAAGATTGACGTTTCCTCTTTAAAAATTGGTGATAGTTTCTACGTAAAGGACTTAAAGACAAAAGAAATAACCATTCTTACTGAACCCGGTGACGTTGTGGTCTCGATCCTCGCTCCCAGAAAGGAAGAGGAAGAAACGCCTCCGGTGGAAGAAGCGGAAGCAGAACCCGAAGTAATTTCAGAGGAAGAGGCAGAGGAAAGAAAAAAGAAAAAGGAAGCGGAAAAACCAGCAGAGGAAGCAAAAGAACCAGCAGAACCCGATAAAGGCAAAAAGAAGAAAGAAGAAAAGAAATAGAATAACAAAGTGTGGCTAATTGTTGGTTTGGGCAATCCCGGAAGGGAATACAGTAATACCCGACATAATAGCGGTTTCCGTGCCATTACTTATATTGCCCGGAAAAATCACATCGCCCTTAAAAAAAGTCCTCGGTACAAAGGTCTTATCGGCAAAGGCAAAATAGGAAAAGAAAAGATTGTTTTGCTTCAGCCACTTACCTACGTCAACAACAGCGGCATTGCCGTAAAACTTCTCTTAAAAAGATACAAAATTAAAAAAAATGAACTGCTTGTTCTCTGTGATGACTTAAACCTGCCCTTAGGGAAGATACGTCTCCGGCTAAAAGGAAGCGCCGGAGGACATAACGGGTTAAAGTCAATTATTGCCTGCCTGGGAACCGGGGATTTTCCACGGCTGCGGATCGGCATCGGTTCGCCCGGGGAAGAAAATTTAAGCGATTACGTGCTTTCCTCTTTTAAAAAAGAAGAAAACAAGGAATTTAAAAAGGTGTTAGAGAAAATTGCTACTGCAGTTGAGTCCTTGCTGGAAGCAGGAATAGAAGAAACAATGTCCAAATTCAATTAGGAGACAGAATGAATTTAATTAATTTTGTGCCTTTTTTGAC
>DAOVNU010000174.1 GCA_030630065.1 bacterium
ATCCAGAGAATTCCCCGCAATCTTGCTGAACCCTAAGATTTTTGCCGTAAATTTTCGGTCAATCGGTAAAGAAGTACCGAATCCCGCACCCGCTCCCAGAGGTAAAACATCAACGCGGGTATAACTATCATTAAATCTGCTCTTATCCCTTTCCAGCATTTCCAGATACGCTAACAGCCAATGGCTGAAAAGAACCGGCTGGGAATGCTGGAGATGGGTATAGCCAGGCATAATAACATTTTGTTCCTTTTTTGCTACCTGTAAAATTATCTTTTGAAATTTAGTGATTTGCGAAATTATTTCTTTGATTTTATCTTTTACGTATAATCTTTCATCAAGAGCAATCTGGTCATTGCGGGAGCGGGCGGTATGCAGTTTTTCCCCTAAAGTTCCGATCTTTTGGGTTAAAGAGCGTTCAACTGCAGTATGGATGTCTTCATCATTTTCAAAAATAAATTTTTTTTCTTTTATCTCCCTTTCAATTTGCTTCAATCCTTTAACAATTTTTTCTGCCTCTTTCTCCTTAATGATTTTACATTTGGCAAGCATCCTCGTATGGGCAATACTGCCTAATACATCATACTTTGCCAATTGCTTATCCACTGTGAGAGAAGAAGTAAACTCCTCCGCTTCCTTATCTAACTTCTTTTTAAATTTTGCATCCCAGAGTTTCATTATTCTCATTATTATACCAGATTTTTCCTTTACAGACAACTTTATGCTATACTTTTGGGAAATGGCAAACTTGGTTATTGTAGAATCGCCGGCAAAGGCAAAGACCATCGGGCGATTTTTAGGTAAAGATTTTCGGCTCTCCGCTTCCTTCGGGCATATCCGGGATTTACCCGCCCATAAATTTGGGGTTGACATCAAAGATAATTTTGAACCTACCTACGCTGTCCCCCCTGATAAGAAAAAGATAGCGCATCAACTTATCCTTGCGGCAAAGAATAGCAAGGAAATTTATTTAGCGACCGATGAAGACCGCGAGGGCGAGGCGATTGCCTGGCACATTGCCATCCTTCTGAAAAGACCTTTAGAGGATGTTAAAAGAGTCGTCTTCCATGAAATTACCAAAAATGCAATTCAGGAAGCTTTTGAGCATCCTCGAGAAATTAATCTTTCTTTAGTTAAAGCCCAGCAGGCACGTAGAATTTTAGACCGGGTCGTTGGCTACCAGTTAAGTCCCTTTCTCAGTGAAAAAATGCGACGAAGAGGACTCTCCGCCGGCAGGGTGCAATCGGTATCTTTACGGATGATTGTGGAAAGAGAAAAGGAGATTGAGGAGTTTAAGTCGCAGGAATACTGGAGTATCAAAGCAAATTTAGAGAAAGAAAATTCTTCCTTCTCCGCAATGCTCTTTTCCATTGAAAGCAAGAAAATCCCCAAATTAGGCATCAAAAATAAAGAGGAAGCCGAGAAAATTACCTCTGACTTAAAAGATGCTTCGTTCATCGTAGAAAAGGTTAAGAAAGAGGAGAAAAAACGTTATCCGTTCCCCCCCTTTACTACCAGCACTCTCCAGCAGGAGGCCTCTTACAAGTTAAGATTTTCGGCCAAGAAAACGATGCGAACCGCTCAATTTCTCTATGAAGGAATCCAGTTGGAAAAAGGACGAGTTGGGCTGATTACCTATATGAGAACGGACTCTTTATCTGTCTCCGGGATTGCACAGAGAGAGACCTTATCCTACATCAAAAATAAATTCGGAGATGATTACATCCCCAATAAGCCAAACTTCTATAAGACCAAGGCAAAGGGAGCGCAGGAGGCACACGAAGCAATCCACCCCACCTCTGTTTTGCGCACACCAGAGGATGTAAAGGAATTTTTAAGCCCGGAACAGGAAAAACTTTATACCCTTATCTGGAATAGATTTGTTGCCAGTCAGATGACCCCGGCAATCTTTGATACGGTAAGTGTGGAAATCAAAGCAAAACAATACCTATTCTCTGCAAAGGGTGAAACATTAAAATTCCCGGGATACAAAAAGGTCTATTCTTCAACAAAAAAAGAGAAGGAAACCATCCTCCCGCCATTATCAGAAAAGGAAAAACTCATTTGCAGTAAACTTATTCCCG
>DAOVNU010000171.1 GCA_030630065.1 bacterium
AACTCCTGCAGAAGTCCAATGGCAGCCGGCTTATTAAGAAAAATCCTTAAAAATAAAGGAAATAAAAAAATTACAGTAGATTCTGCCGGTTTCCTCTTTCCTCGAGGAGGAGCAACAGAAGAAGCAATTGCAGTGATGAAAGATGATGGAGTGGACTTGATAAGTCATAAGAGCAAATTGGCAAAACCTCTTTTAATTAAAAATTCTGACCTTATCCTGGTGATGGAGAAAATTCACAAAGAAAGAATTTTGGAGATACTTCCTCAAGCCGCAGAAAAAATCTTTGTCCTTGACATTCCCGACCCGATTGGCAGACCACTCAGTTTCTATGAGGAAATTTCAAAGAGAATCAAGCAAAAAATAGAGGAAACAGTTTTAAGGAGAATAATATTATGAAGATAGGGATTGGTAGCGACCATGCCGGTTACAGGTTAAAGGAAGAACTAAAAAAATATTTGCGGAAGGAAGGTTATGTTGTAGTTGACTTTGGCACAAAAAGCCCCAAAGCAACCGATTATCCTCAATACGCCTTAAGGGTTGCGGAAGCGGTAGGTAAAAAAGAGGTAGAAAGAGGCATCCTCATTTGTGGAACCGGTCTGGGAATGGTAATCGTGGCTAACAAAATAAAGGGGGTAAGAGCAACCTGCTGTAATGACCTTTTTTCCGCAAGATTAAGCCGACTGCATAATGACGCTAATGTTCTTACTTTAGGGGGTAGAATCCTGGCTACAGAATTTGCCTGTGAGATTGTCACCCTCTGGCTGGAGACGCCCTTTTCCCGGGGCAAGCATTCCCGCAGAATCAACCAGATTAAAAGAATAGAGAAGGAAAAATTTGTTTAATTCACACCATACTCATAGCCGGTTTCATACATCGCGACGATGTTTTCCGGAGGGCTGACCGCCTGGATGTTGTGGCAGGGAGCTAAAATATAGCCGCCATTTTACCCAGAATCCGAATATTCTCAATCACCTCTTTTCTTACCTCCTTTACCGTGCCAAAGGGCAGGGTATACTGATTATCCACACCACCGTGAAAGATTATTTTCTCTCCGAAATCTTTTTTTAATCCTTCCCTTTCCATCCCCTTACATCTCCATTGAATGGGATTTAGAACATCAATACCGGCAGTAATCATCTCCGGAATAATCTTCCTGATTGCACCATCGGAATGATGAAAGACAAAGGCGCCGGCGCTATGAACCAACTCTATCATTTTTTTCATCCGGGGAATGAAAAAATCGTGAATCTGTTTTGGTGAATACATCAAAGTTTCCTGGGAACCCATATCCTCGGCAACGTAGGAAATCATTACCTTCCCCGGAACGCTCTCATAGATACGCCTGGTATTTTCATAACAAATGTCATAAAGTTTATCCAGGCAATAATGAACCATCTCCGGATTCAGAATTAAATCCATAAATGCCTGCTCCTGCCCACGCAAATTCTTATAGGTTAAGAATGGTTCAGAGCCACCACCCTGGATAGGAAAATCTTTTTTTCCTTCTATCTGCTTGGGAATTTCGGAATAATCATACCAACCAGGATTTCGCCATTTATAGTTCTTTTTGATTTCTTCAACTGTCTTATATTTCGCTAATGGATGGTAAATGCACTCGTTATATGTTCCTGTTCCATAATCTACTTTCTTGTAACGACAGCCAAACTTTTTATCATAGTCCGGCGGTCCGATATATTTTGGTCCCACAAAAACCGGCCTATCAATATGCAGCTTTTTAAATAAACCGGTTTCCGTAGCCACTCCTAAATATTTCATCAGTTTTTCGGTGGCCTCCGGCGTGGCCCAATAGTCCATCGGGATGCGGTCCGGTTTTTGCCTTTTAAGCACCGCTAACCAGCGCTCTTTTGGTGCCATACTTTCCCTGGACATAATTTATATAAGGGGCAGGATTTGCAGAGAGGTTTTCTCTTGCAGAATTCCTTGCCCAATTTTACCAATAAAGCATGAAACTCCTGATAAATCTTAATCTCTTCTGGCAGATTATCTTCAAAAAACATTCTTATCTTATCATAATCACCTGCTTGTAACAAATCAAGCCGCGAAAGAACTCTTCTGGTATAGGCATCCACAACAAAGATTCTCTTTTCTC
>DAOVNU010000161.1 GCA_030630065.1 bacterium
GAGAAGAATGTATGCCTTAGGGGTGAGACCGGGAAAAAGAATTGTTAAGGTAAGTTCTCAATTATGGCGTGGACCAGTAACGGTAAAGGTGGATAACTTTCAAGTAGCTGTTGGATTTGGAATGGCCAGCAGAATTATCATAGAGGTATTATGAAAAAGATACTTTTAATGGGAAATCCCAACGTCGGGAAAAGCGCTATCTTTTCACGGCTTACCGGTGCGCGCGTGGTTATCTCCAATTATCCGGGAACTACCGTAGAATTTCTACAGGGAAATGTAAAACTGCCTAAGAATGAGGATGCAACGCTTATTGATGTACCCGGGACATATACCCTGGAACCCACGAATAAAGCGGAAGAGGTTGCAGTCCGAATGTTGAAGGATGGAGATGTGGTAATCAATATTGTTGATGCCACAAATTTAGAAAGAAACCTTTATTTAACTTTGCAATTAATTGAAAGTGGAATCCCGGTAGTGATTGCCCTCAATATGTGGGACGATACAAAACACTGTGGGATTGAAATTAATCTTGAAAAGTTAAAAGCAATGTTAAGGGTTCCTGCAATTCCTACCTGTGGCTTGAGCGGAGAAGGCATCAAGGAGTTGGTTGAGAGTTTATCAAAGACAAAGCCAGGAGAGAAAAATGTTTCCAATGCCGAAAAAAGATGGCAGGAAATTGGCAAAATTATAGGAGAAATCCAAAAATTGCACCATCGCCATCACACTTTTCTGGATACTCTGCAGGATTTAAGCATCAAACCCTCAACCGGGATACCAATAGCAATCGCAGTGCTTTTTCTTAGCTTCCAAATCATCCGTTTCATAGGAGAAGGACTTATTGCTTATGTATTTGAGCCGTTATTCCAGAATTTCTGGGCGCCATTAATGCTAAAATTAAGTTCCATTCTGGGTCCAGGAACCTTTTTGCACCAGATTCTGATTGGAAAACTAATTGAAAGCCAAATAGATTTTGGCCAGTCATTCGGGCTTTTAACCACCGGCTTATTTGTTCCTTTGGCTATGGTTCTACCCTATATCTTCAGTTTTTATATCGTGTTAGGATTATTGGAGGACGCTGGGTATCTGCCTCGTCTTGCGGTTTTGGTAGATAATATTATGCATCACTTGGGTCTCCACGGCTATGCCATAATTCCGATGATGTTGGGATTGGGCTGCAACGTTCCGGGAGCACTGTCAATACGGCTTTTAGAAGGAAGGCGGGAAAAATTCATTGCGGCTACCTTAATGGCAATTGCTGTCCCCTGTATGGCGCAGACAGCGATGATTATCGGATTGGTGGGAGAAAGAGGAGGAAGGTATGTAGCAATTATTTTTTTCACTCTATTCTTAGTTTTGATTCTTAAGGGTCTAATTCTGAATAAATTATTGAAAGGAAGAAGCCCTGAAATATTGGTTGAAATTCCACCTTATCGGTCTCCTCAATTCCAGGCGGTAATCAAGAAACTCTGGATGCGTATTCAGGGATTTTTAACGGTGGCAGTTCCTTATGTTCTTTTGGGAATCCTTTTTGTTAATATTCTTTACGCTTTAAAAATAATAGGGTTTTTGGCTAAGTTCTTTTCGCCGATTTTAACCGGTATCTGGGGGCTTCCCAAGGAGGCAATCTCTGCTTTAATCATTGGTTTTTTAAGAAAGGACGTTGCCGTAGGAATGTTAGGTCCATTGAATTTGACCACCAAACAACTGGTCATCGGCTCAACCGTTTTAGCTATCTATTTCCCCTGTATCGCTACTTTTATCGTTCTCATCAAGGAACTGGGGACAAAGGATATGGTTAAGTCCGCCTTCCTGATGATTCTTACCGCCGTTATCGTCGGGGGACTAATGAATCTGATTCTATAATAAATGTGCCTCAGTTGAAATTCCCTTTTGATTTAGAAGAATTTTCTATTTTTCTAAAAACGGTTCCCTATTTGACACCTTATTAAAATAAGGTATAATTTACTTGGCAAACTACAAAAATTGAGGTACAATACAAATAGTTATAATATGTAAAATTTGACATTTTCTAAAATCGGTTTTATAATAGAAATACTATGGCGATTACAATTTATGATGTGGCGAAAAAAGCAAGGGTCTCTCCTGGAACGGTCTCCCGAGTTATGGATAACCAGGGTTACCTGAGTCAAGAGGTTATAAAAAAAGTAAATAAAGCGGTTAAGAAACTTAATTATACCCCCCATTTCTTAGCAAGAAGCCTGCGCACCAAAAAAACAGATATCA
>DAOVNU010000008.1 GCA_030630065.1 bacterium
CGTTGCTTTACGCGCAGCTCTTACCGGACACCTTGTCTTCTCTACCCTCCATACCAATGATGCGCCATCAGCAATTACGCGTCTTATTGACTTAGGAACCCCGCCATTCCTGGTTGCTTCTTCTCTCCAGGGAGTTATGGCGCAAAGATTAGTGCGAGTATTATGCCCTCATTGCAAGGAGGAATATGAGCCGGACGAACCAACCAAAGAATTTTTGGGGGTAAACGGGAATAATGAACTCCATATCTTTAAAGCCAATGGTTGTGAGGACTGTGATTACACCGGCTATCATGGTCGTCTCGGAATCTTTGAAATTTTTATTATGAATGAAGAACTAAGAGAACTTGCATTGAAAAAGGCAGCGGCATCCTCGATCAAGGATGCCGCAATCAGAGCTGGAATGAGGACGATGCAGGGAGACGGGATAGAAAAGATTAAGAAGGGATTGACTACGGTGGATGAAGTAATTTCGGTAACCGGAAAGGAGGCGTAATATGGCACCAGAAATTGGTTCTCTTTTGGATATAATTGTAGAAAAAAATGCTTCCGATATTCATCTTCATGTTAAGAAACCGCCAACAATGCGACTGAATGACCAATTAATAGAAATGGATGAGAAACCCCTAACCCCTGATGACACCATTGCCTATATGAAAATTCTCGCCACTCCCGAACAACGGCAAGAGATAGAAAAGGTGGGAGGGACGGACTTTGGTTATGCCTTTAATACTAAAGCGCGGTTCAGGGTTAGCATCTATCGGCAGAAGGGAAATATCAACATTGCGATGCGGCTTATTCCCTATAAGTTTTTGAGTTTCGAGGAATTGGGATTGGGCCCGCAAACCAAGGAACTCTGCCACAAGTTAAGGGGGTTAGTTCTGGTTACCGGTCCAACCGGCTCCGGCAAAACCACAACTCTTGCCACTATGATTGATTACATTAACAGTACCCGGGATTGCCACATCATTACTATCGAAGACCCGATTGAATATTATCACAGCCATAAGAAGTCAATCGTGACGCAACGGGAATTAGGGGTTGACGTTCCTTCTTTTCCCGAAGCATTGAGAAGGGGTTTGCGTCAGGACCCGGACGTATTCCTGGTCGGAGAAATGAGAGATTTAGAGACAATCTCAGCAGCAATTACCGCTGCGGAAACAGGCCATCTTGTTTTCGGCACTTTGCACACTACCGGAGCAACGAGAACCATCGACCGAATCGTTGACGTTTTTCCGATAGACCAGCAGGAGCAGATACGCATTATGCTTTCCGTCTCTATTACCAGTATCATTTCTCAACAATTGTTAGTCAGGGCAGACGGGAAAGGGAGAATTGCTGCCTTTGAAATTATGATTGCTACCCCGGCTATTCAGAATCTAATTCGCGAGAAAAAGACCTATAGAATCCTTTCGGAACTTCAGACCGGGACAAAATACGGGATGAAAACAATGGATGGCTCCTTGATGAAACTCTATTCATCCGGCATTATCAGTTACGACAATCTTTTAGCGCATGCCTATGACTCCGAGCAGATTCGTATTCAGGCAGAGGGGGTGAGAAAAGAATGAGTCCGTTACCGGTAGAAACAAAGAAAAAAATGCTTGGTCAAATTTTAATGGAGCGCAACCTCATCGCTGAAGACCAGCTGCGCATTGGTCTTGAGGAACACCAACGTACGGGGAAATTTTTGGGGAGAACTCTCGTTGACCTTCATTTTATCGATGAAAAGGTTCTGCGGAAAGTCCTTTCCATCCAATCCGGCATAGAGGCAATTAAGTTGCAGGATTATAAAATCAACCTGGAGGTAATTAAAAAAATGCCTGCGGCTTTAGCTAAAACCTACCACACCATTCCCCTTAAGTTGGAAAATGAAACTCTGACCATCGCGGTAGGCGATGCCCTAAACATTAGTGCCCATGATGACATTTCCTTTATTCTCGGTTACAAAATTAAAGTTGTTCTCGCCGACAGCACCGAAATTGAGAAAATGATTGAAAAATATTATGGTACCGAGACCACCAATATTGAAGATTTAATGAAATGGCTTGATAAAGGAACATCGACAGGCACCATGCTTGCCGCCAGAAGAGGGGAGTTAGCTAATATCACCACCCTTGAAGAAATTGCCAGTCAGGCACCGGTAGTAAGTTTATTCAACCTTGTCCTGGTCCAGACGGTAAAGGATAATGCAACAGATTTACATTTAGAGCCCTTTGAGAATGATTTCAGAGTCAGATACCGGGTCGATGGAATGCTTTACGACCTTATTCACCCTTCCCCTGATTTGGCTTTTGCCCTTTTCTGCAGATTCAAAATTATGGCCGGGATGGACATTGCGGAAAGAAGAGTGCCCCAGGACGGACGGATTGAACTGGCAATCGGAGGAAGGGAGGTGGATTTACGGGTAAATACCATTCCCACCGTTTTTGGAGAATGCCTCTCGGTCAGAATCCTGGACCGGGGAAAGTCGGTTCTGGAAATTGAGAATGTGGGACTTCTGGAAAGTGGTGTAGCAAAAGCAGAAAAAATAATAAAAAATCCACAGGGAATTATCCTCGCTACCGGACCAACCGGTTGTGGAAAAACAACTACCCTTTATGCTCTTTTAAGAAAATTAAATAGTGTGGACGTAAAGATTATCACCACCGAAGACCCGGTAGAATATCTGCTGGATGGAGCTGTCCAGGTTCCCATTAATGCGAAAATTGGCCTTACCTTTGGTAGTACCCTGCGTCACATTCTGCGCCAGGACCCGGATATTATCCTGGTGGGGGAAATAAGAGACCTGGAGACGGCAGAGATTGCCATTCAGGCCTCCCTCACAGGACATCTTGTCCTTTCTACTTTACACACCAATGATGCCCCCTCAACCATCACTCGTTTGATTGATATGGATGTAGAGCCATTTCTTCTCGCTTCTTCAATCATTGGGGTAATTGCCCAGAGATTGCTCAGAATCCTTTGCCCAAAATGTCGCGAGGAATATCAACCTGATGATGCAAAACTCCTTGAATTGGGGTTAACCCCCGAGCAAATAAAGGAAGAAAGAGAGAAGCCATTCTATCGTTCAACAGGGTGTCCTTTTTGCAAGGGTGGTTATAAAGGGCAAACAGCCATCTTTGAGATTCTTCTTTCCACGGAAGGATTCTGGAAACTGGTTCTGGAAAAGCGTCCCACGGGTGAAATCAGAAAAAAGGCAATTGAAGACGGAATGAAAACCCTGCTTGATGATGGTTTAGAGAAAATTCACAAAGGGATAACTTCAATTGAAGAGGTTTCTAAAGAGGTTCACGGATATGCGTAAAAAGAGGTAATAATGCCAGCATTTCATTATGTAGGTATCGATGCAAGTGGCAAAAATCTTGACGGTATAATCAATGCTGAGGGACTACAGGCAGCCATTGGGGCCTTAAAAGGAAAAGGTTATTTCCTCACCGAAATTACCCCTGCAAGGCAAAAATCAACAGGAAAAACTACGACAACAAGGAAAACAGGAAAGCCAAAAGGTTCCTCACTAAATATTAGTTTCGGTGGTCCCGGTCTTAAACCAAAAAACCGTACTATCCTGACCCGACAATTGGCTACTCTTATCGCTGCCGGTCTGCCTTTACTCCGGGCACTCCGTGTTCTGCGGGACCAACAGAAAGGTCCTTCGGCAGAAATTTTCAATAATCTTGCTGATGATATCGAAGCCGGCTCTCTCTTCTCCCAGGCGCTTGCTAAATATCCCAAAACCTTTCCCAATGTCTATATCGCAATGGTCAAAGCCGGTGAGGCGGGAGGCGCACTTGATGGCGCTTTGAGACGACTGGCTGACTTCGGAGAAAGCGAAATAAAATTAAAGGGTAAAATAAAGGCGGCAATGATGTATCCGATTATCGTTGTCTTTGTTGCCGGAGGTATCGTTACTTTCATTATGTTTAAGATTATTCCTATCTTTGTGAAAATCTTTGCGGATATGGAAGCCGGGTCTTTACCGGGAACCACAAGATTGCTTATTCATATCAGTAACATTATTACCCAAAAGGCATATTTAGTAGTTATTGCCGTTGTAGCCCTAACAATTCTGTATAAACTTCTTAACAAATGGAAGAAAACCAAATATCTTATCGATAAAACAAAATTGAAGATATTTGTTTTTGGGCCGGTAATAATGAAAACAATTATGGCCAGATTTTCACGAACACTGGCTACGCTCATTACCAGCGGTGTTCCCATCCTGCAATCTTTATCGATTGTTCGCGAGACGATTGGTAATGAGGTCATTGCCCAGGGTATCACTCTTGTCCACGACCAGGTGAGAGAAGGGGAAGGAATTAGCGGTCCAATGATTAAAGCCAGGGTCTTTCCTCCAATCCTCACCAATATGGTTGCAGTTGGAGAAGAGACCGGTTCTGTGGACCAGATGTTGGAGAAGGTGGCTGATGCCTATGATGAGGAAGTAGACGTAGCCGTCAGCGGGCTTTCCTCGATGATGGAACCAATCCTGATTGTTTTTATGGGGGTAGTTGTTGGTTTTATTGTCATTTCGCTCTTTATGCCTTTAATTCAACTGGCAATGGGCATTTCCGGAGGGTAAAGAAAGGAGAGAAAAATGGAGATTATCGTCAAGAAAAATTATGAGGAAATGAGCAAGGAGGCGGCAAGGATTGTCAAGGAAAGGATTGAGAAAAAGCCGGATTTGGTTCTGGGGCTTGCTACAGGAAGCACTCCTCTCGGTCTTTATCAAGAATTGGCAAGGATGCACCAGAAGGAAGGTTTAAGTTTTAAAAAGGTAAAAACCTTTAATCTTGATGAATATTATGGTCTTTCCCCTGAGCATCCGCAGAGTTACCATTATTTTATGAATCTAAACTTTTTTTCCAAAATTGACATTAACATTGCCAATACCCATATCCCTGACGGATTAACCAGGGAACCAAACCACTTTTGTCTTGAATATGAAGAAGAGATTGAAAAATGTGGGGGAATCGACCTACAAATTTTAGGGATTGGTGGAGATGGCCATGTCGGATTTAATGAACCTGCCTCTTCCCTCGGCTCCCGCACCCGGATTAAAACCTTAAATGAACAAACAATAAAGGATAATAGCCGCTTTTTCAAAAACATCGATGAAGTTCCAAAATACGCAATTACAATGGGCGTAGGTACAATCATCGACGCCAAAGAGATAATCCTGATGGCTAGCGGGAAGAATAAGAGTTTAATTATCGCCAAGGCGATAGAAGGACCAGTGACCAGTCAGATTACCGCCTCAATGCTGCAGGTTCACCCAAAAGTAATTACGATTTTAGATGAGGATGCCGCATCCTCTTTGAAGAAAAAAGATTACTATAAATTTGTTGCCGAGAGAGTAAAAAAGTTTAATGGAAATTGATGTTCAAAAAAATATTCATTTTTTTCTTGCCTTTCCTTTTCTATGCCTCCTCTCTTTACGCAGAGGCAAAGCCGGTTTATCTTCTTCCCATCAAAGGGGTAATTAATCCGATTACCGCCAGACAGATCAAGGAAGGGATAAGATACGCCAGAAGAGAGAAAAGTCCTCTCTTAATCATAAAATTGGATACCCCGGGAGGTCTTCTCATCTCCACCAGGGCAATCGTAGAAGAGATTATGTCGGCAAACATTCCGATTGTCATCTATGTATCTCCTTCCGGTGCCCAGTGCGCCTCTGCAGGGACCTTCATCGCTCTTTCAGCCCCTATTCTGGCAATGGCAGAGGCAACAAATATTGGTGCCGCCCATCCGGTAAGTTTAATCGGGGGTATGGGCAAGGAGATGGAAAAAAAGGTAGTGAATGATGCGGTCAGTTTCATCAAAGGAATTGCCAGGAAAAACAAGCGTAATGTGCAGTGGGCGGAGGATGCGGTGAGAAAAAGTGTTTCCGTGGACGAGAAGGAGGCACTTAAATTAGGGATTATTGACGTCATTGCTGAAGACGAAAAAGACCTTCTGAGTAAACTGGAGGGAAGAGAAATTCTCATTTCCGGAAAAAAGATAATCTTACAGGTTAAAAACAGCAGGATTGTTCCTCTGCAAATAAAACCGGCGGAAAAACTTCTCCAGAGTTTAAGCAACCCGAATATTGCTTATATTTTTCTCATTCTGGGTATCTGGGGAATTATTGGCGAATTCTCCAGCCCGGGCATTGGCTTTCCCGGCATTGTTGGCACAATTTGCCTGATTTTAGCATTCTTCTCCTTTCATTCCTTACCTATCAATATTGCCGGGTTTTTGCTTATTTTCCTGGCGATTATCTTTTTCGTCCTGGAGGTAAAGATTGCTTCATATGGCCTCCTAACTACCGGGGGTATTGTTTCTATGATTCTGGGCTCCTTTATGCTGATTAAACCATTTTCATTTATCAAAGGTATTTCTACTCCCCTGATTTTAGGGGTCTCTATCTTTACCGCTCTCTTGTTCCTTTTTGTGCTGTTCTTCGTCATTAAAGCACACCAAAGAAAGGTTACTACGGGAAAAGAAGGGCTGATTGGCGAGATTGGCGAGGCAAGGACAAACCTTAATCCCTACGGTAAAATTTACGTTCATGGTGAATATTGGAATGGAAAAAGCCAGGAAGGTTTGATCGAAAAAGGGGCAAAGGTGAAAGTTGTAAGAATTGAAGGAAGAGAATTATTAGTAAAATAAATTACTCCGTCCTTCTAAAAGAAATTAAAGCGAAGAAATGCCCTCTTTCTCTGGAGGGGCTCTGGGGCTCCTCTAAATCCCTCCTCATCGCTTCTCTTTTTCAGGATTTAAAAACTTCTTCCCTGATTATTACCGAGAACGTTGAGGAGGCGGAGAAATTCTATCTTGACCTTCTTGCTTTTCTGAATAAAGAGAGGGTCAGGTTTTTTCCCTTCAGTGAGGTTTTACCTTGCGAAAAATTGAAGCCACCGGTCTCCATTCTGGAAGAAAGGTTAAAGGTCCTTAAGGGACTCATCCCCCCTCAACCGCATAATTCACAGATTATTGTCGCTCCCATCCAGGCAATTCTACCCAGAATTGTTTCTCCTTTAAACCTCAAAAAAAGTAAAATTTCCCTGAGAACAGATAATTCTTTCAACCGCGAAAAACTAATCAAAAAATTCCTTAGTTTCGGATATGAACTAACTGACATTGTCGAGAAAAAGAACAGTTTTGCTTTCAGGGGAGGCATTGTTGACATTTTCCCCTCAATTTTCCCTTCACCGCTGAGAATAGAACTTTCCGGGGAAAAAATTATTTCTCTCCGCCTTTTTGACCTGAATAATCAACGTTCAATCAGAAAACAAAATTCCTGTGAAATCCTGCCCAAAGATGAATTACACCCCCCTCCTCAATCCTCCCCCTCAAGGAAGGGCTCCCATCCTGTGGATGGGAAAGAGGAAGTAGGTGGGAGTAACTTTGTCTCATTTTTGGACTATCTCCCGAAGAAAAGCGTAATCTTCCTTAATGAGCCGGAAAAAGCAAAAGAAGAAGCAAAAAAATATCTGGAGAGGGTGCATTTAAAAAAGAGAAATTCCTACCTTTCCTGGGAAGAATTAACTCCTTCATCCTGGCAAAAATCGTTTCTTTACCTCAGAATTTTTCCTACGGAAACTACAGAAAAAAAAATTTTCTTCCTGACAAAATCGGTAGAGAAAATTAGGGCTCCTGAAATTTTCTCTAAATCTCCAAAGAAGGACGACCCCCTGGCAGGGAGGGTTAAAATCTTCTTCGCTAATAAAGGACAAAAGGAAAGATTTGACCAATTACTCAGAGAAAATAAGGTTCCCGAAAAAAGATTTCAACTGCTTATTGGCAACCTTTCCGCAGGTTTTACCTTTCCCGATATTTCTTTAACCGTGCTTACCGAGCACGAAATCTTTTCCCGCTACCAGAGCCGACGCCTTCGTCCTATTTTTAAAGAAGCAACCTCTATTGCCGACTTTGAAGACCTGAAGAAAGGAGATTATATCGTCCATATCAATGAGGGGATTGGCCGATTTTTAGGACTAAAGAGGATGAAGACCGATGAAAAAGAACAGGAGTTCATCGCAATAGAATATGCTCAAGGAGTTCGGCTTTATCTTCCTCTTTTCCATGTTGCCCTTATCCGAAAGTACGTTGGCTCCATAAAACCTCCAAAACTTTCAACCCTGGGAACAAAAACCTGGCTAAAAACAAAAGAGAAAATAGCGAGTAAACTCAGGGATCTGGCATCTGACCTTCTGGAACTTTTCACTTACCGCAAGACAAAAAAGGGGTTCTCTTTTTCTGAAGATAATGATTGGCAGAGGGAATTTGAAAATAGTTTCATCTATAAGGAAACCGCCGACCAGAAAATAGCAATCAAAGAGACAAAGGATGATATGGAAAAACCCCAGCCAATGGATAGATTACTCTGTGGAGATGTTGGCTACGGGAAAACTGAAGTAGCAATGCGCGCCTCTTTCAAGAGCGTGATGGACAGTAAGCAGGTAGCAATTTTGGTTCCCACAACAATCCTAACTACACAGCATTTATCTACATTCAAAGAGAGGTTTGCGGCTTATCCGGTCAACATTGAGGCGCTCTCACGTTTCAAAACAAAAGCAGAACAAAAAAGAATTATTGAAGATTTAAAAAGGGGAAAAATTGACATCATCATTGGAACACATCGACTTTTAGGGGAAGACATTACTTTCCATAATTTAGGGTTATTAATTATTGACGAGGAACAGCGCTTTGGGGTTGTTCACAAGGAAAAATTGAGGGCTCTCTCTAAAAATATTGACGTCCTCACCCTTTCTGCTACTCCTATTCCCCGCACACTGCATCTTTCTCTCTCGGGAATCAGGGACCTCTCCCAGATTAATACCCCGCCAAAAGAACGACTTTCTGTTATCACCTACGTTTCCGAGTATAACGAGTCCCTTATTAAAAATGCCGTTCTTCGCGAAATCGGAAGGAATGGTCAGGTTTACTACCTCTACAACCGTGTCTGTGACATCGAGAAAAAGGCGGACTGTTTGCAAGGATTACTCCCCAAGGTTAAAATCGGTATTGCCCATGGTCAAATGGCAGAGAAAAACCTGGAAAATGTGATGCTGAGATTTATCAAAGGAGAGATTGACCTTCTTTTAGCAACAAGCATTATTGAATCAGGCCTTGATATTCCCAATGCCAATACCATCATTATTGAGGGAGCGGAAAATTTTGGTTTGGCTGATTTATACCAGTTGCGCGGTCGGGTTGGTCGTTACAAAGAGAGGGCTTACGCCTACCTTTTTATTTCCAGAGAGACCGTTCTCGGCTCTGAAGCGAAAAAGCGACTGAAGGCAATTGAGGAATTCTCCACTCTGGGCAGCGGCTTCAGATTGGCAATGCGGGATTTGGAAATCAGAGGAGCGGGTAATATTCTGGGAAAGGAACAACATGGTTTTATCGCTGCAGTGGGCTTTCGTCTCTATTGCGATTTACTCCAGCAGGTAACCGGAAAGTTACTGGGAAAACCACAAATGTCTCCCTCTAAATTAGTCCCTTCCCGCGAAGGATACATTCCCGAATCCTATATCCCGAGTGAGTCACTGCGCCTCCGTCTTTATCGGCAACTTTTCTCATTGGAAAAGAGAAAAATCCCTGAATTTATCCGGGAACTTAGAGACCGCTTCGGTCCCATTCCAGAAGTTCTCCAAAAGTTGCTGTGAGAATATTTTGCAGGTTCTGCATCCTGCCTGTACCCAATAAACCTGGCGCGCCCGGCAGGATTTGAACCTGCAACCTTTGGATTCGAAGTCCACTGCTCTATCCAGCTGAGCTACGGGCGCTATCCATAATTATACCATTGAAGTCAATCTATTGATGAGCATTACCGTTTTCGCTCTCCCAAAAGAAGAATGTCACGCAAATCCTCCTTGCTCTTAGCCGCCATCCACCTCTTTTCAAAATGATGCCCCTGGATAATCTGAGCAACTGCCGCCAAGGCACGCAGGTAGAAATTACGCTCGTCAAGGGAGCTCACAATAACGAATAAAGCGTGGATAGGTTGAACCATATCAGGAAAAATTATACCTTTCTTCGCACGAATCAGAAGAAGGTCAAATTTGCCTTTTTCTTCGATAATAATATGCGGTATTGCGTAACCGTGAGCAATCACCGTGCTGGATTGCTTTTCTCTCTCCACAAAAAGGTTAAACAACTTTTTCTTATCTATTCCCAGTCGCCGGGAAAAAATGGATGAAACTATTCTAAAAATGTCCTCCACCATATGCTTCTGTCCATCAGTTGAGTCATAATCCAAAATTTCGCAACTCTCTATAAGACGGTGAAATCTGTCTTCAATAATATTATCCCGCTCAATTAAGATTTTCTTTAATTCGGTAGGCAGGGTAGCGCCGGATGAATCCCTAACAGTAATGCGCTCAATAATATGCATCAGTGCAGAACGTCGCTCCATCCTAATCCCAACATAAACCAAATACCACACCAGAGCAAGAGCAATAAAACCTCCGCTAATCAATAAAGGAATTCTTCCCATTTTAAAAATAAGGAACCCATAGCCGAGAATTCCAAAGATTTGAAACCAGGGATATAGAGGAGCGCGAAATTTCGGCCGATAATTCTGTATTTTACTCTCGCGCATTACAATCAGGGAAAGATTCATTAATATTAGCAGAAAGATGTACATTGTCGAAGCGGCTTTGACTAAATTTTCCAGATTCAAGAAAAGAATTGCGCTGAGCATAAAGATACTTGTAAAAACTATGGAAAAAATAGGAGTTCTCCGCTTGGAATCCACCTTTTGAAAAAAAGAGGGCAAAAGTTTATCGCGACTCATCGCCATTGGATAACGTGAAGCCGATAACATCCCGGCATTAGCGGTGGAAACAAAAGCCAGAATTGCGGCAACAGCCATTATTGTCACTCCAAAGATGCCGGCAATATTACCGGCCCCCAGAGAGATTGGCGTAAGCGAAGTTTTTAATTCGCCGGGCGGAACTAAACCGACCGTAATAAAAATGGTCAGGACATAAAGAGGTAAACAGAGAAGAAAGGAAAGAAACATTCCCAGAGGTATATTTTTCCCCGGATTTTTCACCTCTTCAGCAATACTGACAACCTTCGTCAATCCC
>DAOVNU010000018.1 GCA_030630065.1 bacterium
CTTAAGCAATTTTTCCAGGAGGGACAAGGACTTTTTAAAATTATGCAAAGCAGAGAGAACTTCCTCCCGGTTCGTGCTAAAGATATCAGTCCAGAGTTGCGCAGAACTGGCAGCAATCCTGGTTGTATCCTTAAAACCGGAACCAGCAAATGATATGTCCTGTCCGCGCAAGGATTCCTTCACCGTCTTTACCAAAGCCGCGGCAGTCAAATGGGGAAGATGGCTGTAAGCCGCAATAATCCTGTCATGTTCCGGGGGAGAGACAATTTTGGGTTCTGCACCCACACTTTTCCAGAGTTTCTTTATCGCCAAAAGCGCTTTTTTCTCAGTTCTATTCGTCCTGGTTAAAATAACTGTTTTCCCCTTAAAAAGGTCGGAAGTCGCTGCCTCTACTCCCCTCATTTCCGAACCGGCAATGGGATGACCACCGAGAAAATAAAGGGAAGGCGGGAGAAAGGACTCGGCTTTCTTTACAATTTCCTTTTTGGTGCTGCCGGTATCGGTGATAACCGTACCTTTTTTTAAAGAGGAAAAATCCTTTTCAAGATATTTTAAGATTGTCACTACCGGCGTGGCTAAAACAACCAAATCCGAGTCCTTTATTCCTTTTGCAAAGTCAAGAAAACCTTTGTCAATTGCACCGATCTTTATTGCTTTTTCAAGAGAGGAATTTCTATGTCCAACCCCAACAATGGTTTTAGAAACCTTTGCTTTTTTCAATGCCAGAGCAAGGGAACCGCCAATCAGCCCTACTCCAACAATGCAAATTTTCTTGAACATAGAGACAGGATGATTATTTTTCTTCGGTTTTGGCAAATTTCTTAAGTGCACCCAAAAGGTCCATCGGAATGGGAAAAACAATGGTGGAATTCTTCTCCGCCGCAATGTCATTGGCTGTCTGCAAATATCTTAATTGAATCGCTTCCGGGAACTGGGAGAGAATCTTGGCTGCGGCGGCAAGTTTCTCGGATGCCTGATATTCGCCCTGCGCATTAATTACCTTTGCCCTTCTTTCTCTCTCTACCTCTGCCTGCCTTGCCATTGCTCTTTTCATCGTCTCGGGAAGTTCTACCTCTTTCACCTCCACCACACTCACCTTAATTCCCCAGGGGTCTGTTTGTTCATCAATAATCTGCTGTAGTTTCTGATTAATCTTATCCCTTGCCGAAAGCAACTCATCAAGTTCGGACTCACCGAGAACTCCTCTTAATGTCGTCTGGGCAATCTGCATTGTCGCTAATTGATAATTCTGTACATCCACAACCGCTTTGCAAGGGTCAATAACGCGGAAATAGATAACGGCATTCACCTTTGCCGGCACATTATCCTTGGTCATTATCTCCTGGGGCTGAACGTCAAAGGTTACCGTCCGCAAACTCACCTTTACCATCCGGTCAATGAGAGGAATAAGAAAGAAAAGCCCCGGTCCCTTTGCCCCAATCAGGCGGCCTAATCTGAAAATGACTCCTCTTTCATACTCAGCCACAATCCTGACCGCATTAGACAGAATGATAATTCCCACCACCACCAAAAAAACCACTAAACCCATAATGCCCCCCCTTTTTAATCATTACTTTATCACATCCTTAATTGATTGTCAAAGATTGTTTTCTTATGGTATACTTATGATGTGACAAATTATCTGGTTACCGGAGGAGCTGGTTTTATTGGTTCACATCTGGTCAAAAAATTGCTAAAAAAAGGCAAGGTAAGAGTTATAGACAACTTTTCCACAGGTAAAAAGGAAAATATCAAAGGTCTGGGCGTAGAATTAGTAGAGGCAGACATCAGGAATTCGGAAAAGGTAAAAAATGCTTGCAGCGGAATTGACTGCATCTTTCATCTGGCGGCAATTCCTTCGGTTACTCGCTCCCTGAAAGAGCCATTACCAACCAATGAGGTCAACGTTGAGGGAACCTTGAACCTTCTCATTGCCGCCAAAGAAAATAATGTAAAAAGAGTCGTTTATTCTTCTTCTTCCTCGGTCTATGGAGAAAACCAAAAATTGCCCAAAAAGGAAAGTATGCCGCCAGACCCTATTAGTCCTTATGCGGTCTCTAAATTAGCGGGAGAACATTACTGCCGACTCTTTTTTAAACTCTATTATTTAGAGGTTATCATCCTCAGGTATTTTAACGTTTTTGGCGAAAGGCAGGACCCAAAAGGAGAATATGCCGCCGCTATCCCTAAATTTATTATCTCTGCCCTGAACAAAAAAAGGTCTACTGTCTATGGCGACGGAAAACAGCGGAGAGATTTTACCTACGTAGAAAATACGGTTGAGGCAACCATTTTGGCATCTGAAGCGCCGGAGAAGGCAGTCGGAAAAACCTTTAACATTGCCTCAGGAAAAGTGCGAACAGTTAACGAGGTTCTCCTTTGCCTCAACAAAATTCTCTGCCAGAAAATAGAACCCATCTATACCAAGCCAAGGGCAGGAGATATTAAAGATTCCTGGGCAGATATATCCCAGGCCAATAATCTTCTGGGTTATTTACCCAAAATAGATTTTGAAAACGGATTAAGAAAAACGGTTGACTGGTTCCGAAAGGAAAGAAAATGAGATATCGCAAATTCTTTTTGATAATTTTGTTAATCCTCGGTGGAATTGTTTTCCCGCAAAATCTTTTCGGTTATTGGGAGTGGACACCAAAGACCAATCGCTGGATTAACCCCAAATATAGCGTAAAGGACACTGCGGCTGAACAGTTTGCCTGGGCGGAAAGTTTTGCTAAAGAAGGGAAAACAGATATGGCGATTAAAAAACATAAACAACTAATCGAGCATTTTCCCATCAGTTCCTATGCCGCTGCCTCCCAATACCGCATTGGGGAATTATATCTAAAGAAAGGTAATAATCTCAAAGCATTCTGGGCGTTACAGAAGGTAATTGAGAACTATCCGCAAACCAAATTCATTGACAAGGTCGTAACCAAAGAGTTTGAGATTGCCAATTCGCTCTTTGAAGGTAAAAGAAGGAGATTCGCTAAAATCCCGATTCCCGGTTCGGTAAAGACGGCGGAATTATTTGAGAAGATTGTAGAAAATGAGCCCTTTGGCAAGTATGCCGCTGAAAGCCAATACAAGAGCGGTTTATCCTATCTCAAGGAGAAGAATCCGGAAGGGGCAAAGGAAGCGTTCCAGAAGGTCTCCGATAATTATCCAAAAACTGAATGGGCGGAGAAGGCCTCTTATCGGCTCATTCTTTTCTCATCCAGAAAAAAACAAAAGATTGCGCGTGACCAGAGTCATCTTTCCGAAACGGTTGACCAGTGCCAAGAATTCAAGAGCATTTATTCGGAAAGCGAGAAAGAAAAGGAAATAAATGCTATTATAGATAGTGCTCATCAGAAGGAGGCAGAAAAGCTTTTTTCCATTGGTCTCTTCTATGAAAAGAAGAAAGAGAAAAAGGCAGCAACCATTTATTATCAGAAAATTATCAGATTATATCCGCAAACAGAAGCCGCCAAAAAAGCGGAAGAAAAACTGAAAAAATTGAAATGAGAGATTGCCACATCGCTGATGCTCCTCGCAATGACAAATATAAAATCTTTATGCTTAAAATATTTAAAAGTTTCATTTTTGTTACTTTTTTAATTTTACTTTCTTCCTGCGGATACCGCATTGCTTACCATCTTCCCCCGGATATCTCCTCTATCGCCGTCCCTATTCTGAAAAATGAGACCTACCAGCCGGGTATTGAGGTTCCCATCACCAATCAAATCATCACCGAATTTCTGCGGGACGGTTCCCTGAAGGTGAGAAAAAAGGAGGATAGCGATTTGCTGCTTTCAGGCAAAATTACCGCCTACAAAAGAAACGTAATTGCCTTTGACCCGGAAGATACCGACGAACCGATTGAATACTGGCTTTATCTAAGATTAGGATTTGTTTTAAAAAACCTAAGAACCAATAAAGTTCTCTGGAAAATCTCTAATCTTACGGGAAAAACAACCTATTTTGTTACCGGCAACTACAGCAAAACCGAGTCAGAAGCACTGAGAGATGCCACCGAAGACCTTGCTCAAAAAGTCGTAGAAAGGGTGGTAGAGTTCTGGTGACATACTCACAATTATTATCCAATCTGAAGAAAGGTAAACTCGAACCCTTTTACATCATCCAGGCCAGTGATAATTATCTAATAAAAGAGGCCTTAAAAGGAATCAAAGGAATTTTTCTTAAAGAAAAAGAGGATATCTTCAACTACCATATTTTCTCAGGAGGAGAAACAGAGAGCGCCGCTATTTTAAACACCGTGAGGACATTGCCTTTCTCTTGCGAAAGAAGATTGGTAATTGTTGATGAGGTAGAAAAATTAAGAGATTCGGAAAGAGAAAAACTTTTTTCTTATCTTGCCAAGCCGGTTCCTTTTACCACCCTTTTCCTCTTTATCAAAGGAAAAATCCCCTTCCCCTCCAAAAATCTTATTAGATTAAAAAAATGGGATTTCGCACAGACATCTGAAAAAATTAACCCTTTTGACCTCACCCGCTGGTTAGAGAGAAAGAACCTACCGAAAACCTTTGAGATGTTAAATACTCTTTTAGTAAAGAAGTCCGATTTTCCCAAAATCTTGGGGATGCTCGCCTGGTGGCTGAGGCAGAAAGCTAAATCAAAAGGAATGATTGATAAAAAACTTTTAGGGGAATTTAATGAACTGCGCACAATGGAACTTGCCATCAAAACAGGAAAAGTCGCCCCCCGCCTTGGTCTGGAATTGCTTCTAATCAGGTTGGCTCAACAATAACCTTGCTCAACAATTTCGCCAATCGGGATTTCTTGCGTGCGGCTCTGTTCCTCGGGATAAGACCCTTAGTTGCAGCTTTATCCAGGGAACTACAGGCAAGAGTAAGGCCTTCCTTTGCTCTGGAATCATTGGCGGCAACAAGTTTTTTGTACTTTTTGATGACAACTCTTAAGGCGGTGTGGTGCGATTTATTAAGCGCTCTTTGTTTCTCTTCTTTTCGTGCCGATTTAAGTCCTGCTTTTCGTCGTTCCATATTTTTCTCTCCATTTTTTCAAGATTAAATTTAGTTCCTCTTCAATTTCCATTCCTGTACTATCAATCACAAAAGCATCTCCTGCTACCTTTAAAGGAGCAACCTTGCGACTCTTATCCTTTTCATCTCTTATTTTTAGTTCCGCTTCAATCCTTTTTATGTCTGTCTTTACTCCTTTCTCTTTTAGTTCCAAAAACCTTCTCTTCGCTCGTTCCTTTAAGGAAGCATCCAGATAAACTTTCAAATCTGCCCCGGGAAAGACAACGGTGCCAATGTCCCGACCCTCCATTACCAGATCTCTCTCTTCAGCCATCTCCCGCTGCTGTTTAACCATCTCCGTCCTCACTGAAGGAGCACGGGCAATGTAAAAAGCGCTGTTGGTAACTGATTCCTCTCTGATATTCTCGGTCACCTCTTCCCCGTCCACAAAGACCTTTAACTTTCCTTCCTTTTCTTTTAAAAGAATCTTTGTTTGCCGGGAGAGGGAAGTAAGAATATCCTCGTTCTCTAAATCTACCCCCTTTTTCAACGCCTTATAGGTAAGGGCACGATACATCGCCCCGGTATCAACATAAAGATAGCCCAACTTCTCTGCCAGAATTTTGGCTACCGTACTTTTTCCGGAGCCCGCCGGGCCGTCAATAGCAATCACCATTAAATTATCTAACCACAGATTAACACAGACAACAGCATAGCTGTCATTGCGAGACCGAAGGTCGTGGCAATCCCTCACTTCTCTGATAAGATGAGATTGCCACGTCGCTACCGCTCCTCGCAACGACGTGGTTGACTGAGTATTTACTATATTTTTATCTTTCTTTCAAACTGACGGATTTCTTCTTTTTCTATAATCCCTATTTCGATGTTATAGACCCTCTCTTCACCCTTTTTAAGATAGGGAAGAATTCCTTTCTGGTGAAGTTCCTTTCTCGGAAGGAGCAAACAGTTAGTTGGTTCTATTCCCACCACGTATACGCCTTCCCCCATCATTTTCCACTCTACAAAATGTGGCAGCGCTTCTTTGGAATACCGGAGATAAACACCCATTCCCTCTTCTAATTCAGGATTTATAATCCCTACTTTGACCTTTCCCTTTTCATCCTCCTGCATCTTTAAGAAATAGCATTTTTCTTTGAAACCCGGCATAGGTTTGGTGAAGAGGTTATATTCATCCACTCCTTTTTTTGCTTCTTCATCCCGGGCTTGAACTTCTTTCACCTGAGCAAAAAGATAAGAACCTGCATCTACGACCGGAAATCCTAAATTTAGATGGTAAAGAATCATATGGGGAACAGTTTCAAACCCTTCATTTCTCACCCTATCCTCTAAAAAGATTCTTTTCTCACCACCCTTTGCGCTAATAGTCCTCTCCAGAACTATATTTTCACCAAAGACCTGTGTTTCCCTCATTATTCCTTTCACTTCCATAATAAACTCGTCTTTCTCCCATTTCTGAACCAGGGAGACCAACTCGGCAGGAATGTGAGAAATTCGTCCATGAAGCCCTATCTTCTCTTCCTCCGCAGGCCCTCCGGCATGACGAAGACCACAGGTAACCAGAAGGCCCCCTCCGAAACTCCTCAGCCAACCAAGTCCTTCAGATTCATAAAAAGAAGGATGCACTTCTCCGGAAGAAGAAAACCAGGTAAGGGGAACTCCGCGATAGAAAGTTCTACCTATATCCATACCCCGGGAAAGAAGAATAGTTAAAGAAAGACCAGCCCCGGTGTTCACGTCTACCGCTTTTATTCTTTCTTTTTTACCGCCTTTGAGGGTAACCTCTCTGAGTCCTGCTATCTGTTCTATCCTGCCTACTCTTCTGAGAATTTCCGCCGCAGAAAAATCCTTTCCAAAAAAATTGGCCATTTTTCTGATTAACCTGGTTACCCTTGCAAAATTTCTTTTTCCTTTTTCGTTACAACTTCTTCAATCTTTTTAATATAGTTATCGGTTAACTCCTGAACCTCTTTTAATCCGCGATAGAGAGCATCTTCAGCAATCTTTTTTTCTTTCTCTAAACTTTTTAAAGAGTTATTAGCCCGATGCCTCTCTTCTCTGAAAGCAATTTTCGCCTCTTCTCCCAATTTTCCGGCAACCTTTGCAATTTCTTTTCTGCGCTCCTCGGATAAGGGGGGAATCGGCACCTTAATTTGATTCTTATCGGCAATGGGATTTATCCCCAGGTTGCTTGCCAATAATGCCGTATTAATCTTATCAATAAGCGTTTTATCCCAGGGAATAATCAGGAGCAGTTGCGGAGAAGGGGTTGAGATGGTAGCAACCTGGGTAAGAGATACTTGACTGCCATAAGAATCGACCTTAATTCCCCCTAAAAGAGAGATAGCAGCCCTCCCCGCACGCAGATTTCCGATGGTTTTACTGCTTGCCTCTAAAATCTTCTCCATAGTTCTCTCGGTTTCCCGATAAAGCTTCTTTTCCATATTTAACTCACCTCCGTCCCAATCTTTGCTCCGCAAACCACCTTCCTGATATTGCCTCTTTTCAAAAGGTTAAAAACGATAATTGGTAGATGATTGTCCATACATAAACTGATGGCTGTGGAATCCATCACCTTTAAGCCCTTCTTCAGAACCTGGATATAAGACATTTTCCTATATTTTTTGGCCTGGGGAACTTTGAGAGGGTCAGCGCTATAGATTCCATCAACCTTTGTGGCTTTTAAAATAACCTCGGCACCAATTTCTATTGCCCGCAAACTTGCCGCCGTATCGGTAGTAAAGTAAGGATTTCCCGTACCTCCGGCAAAAATCACAATTCTTCTTTTCTCTAAGTGTCGCATTGCCCGCCGACGAATATAGGGTTCGGCAAGTTCCTGCATTTCAATCGCACTCTGCACTCTCGTATCTACCCCCAACCCCTCTAAACTGCTCTGCAGTGCCAAACTATTGATGACCGTCGCCAGCATCCCCATATAATCGGCGGTGGAGTGGTCTATCGCTTTCCGCTCTACTCCCCGGAAGATGTTACCCGCCCCAATGACGATTGCCAACTCCACCCCCAAATTATACACCCCTTTGATTTCTTTGGCAATTGAGGTAAGGGCGGAAGAGTCGATACCTGAATCTTTTTTCCCCTGTAATGCTTCCCCCGACAACTTCAACATAATCCGCTTATATTTGGTTTTCATTATTTTTTCCTGGGAAAGATTGGCTTTCCCTTTTTTATTTTTCTCCCTTTGGGTAAAAGCCCCCACTGAACCTCCTTTAAATTCTGTTTTTTAAACTCTTCCGCAATCCCCAAACGTTCGGCAATTTCAGAGGAACTTACGGGTAAGAATGGTTTTAAAAAAATTGCAACAATTCTCAAGGTCTCAAGTACATTATAAAGAACGGGAGCGGACTCTTTTTGCGCAAGACGCCAGGGACTCTTTTCATCAATATATTTATTGGCTAACCCAATAACCTCCCAGATTTCAGTTAATGCCTTGCTATATCCCAAAGATTCTATCTGGGGGATAACCTTCGCAAGAGAGAGGGCTTTCTCTTTCAACCTCCCATCCGAGGAACCGGAAGATTCGGGGATTCTACCGTCAAAAGAATTTTCCAAAAGGGTAAGGGTACGGTGTAAGAGATTACCCAGGTCATTAGCAAGGTCACTATTATATCTCTTGATAAATGCCTGGCGGGAATATTCTCCATCGGCACCAAATGGTATTTCCCTGAGCAGGAAATAACGAAATGGGTCAATCCCGAATTCGGAAATAATCTCGTCAGGAGAAATAGCCGTTCCCCTTGATTTGGACATCTTCTCCCCGGCAATATTCCACCACCCGTGGGCAAAGATTTTCCCGGGCAAAGGAAGGGATAAGGAAAAAAGAAGGGCAGGCCACATAATATCGTGAAAACGAATAATATCCTTACCTATAAACTGGACGTCCGGAGGCCAGTATTTCTCAAAAAGTTCCTGGTGGGAAAGATAGCCAACTCCCGAAAGGTAATTAAGAATAGCATCAAACC
>DAOVNU010000131.1 GCA_030630065.1 bacterium
ACCCAACCGACTTAAAATCCGTTGGTTCTTAGAACCGTGAGGGTTCAAGTCCCTCTCCCGGCACTATAGGGGGTCAGGTCTCCACATTTGACAAAATGCCATAGGGTTGAACATATAAAGAATTTTGTCAAATGTGGAGACCTGACCCCTCTACTAATCAAAACATCTTTCCACCAGATTGTTGATATCAGCGGTACCCAGACAGATACAGGTATCGCAGGCACCGTAATAAATCTTTACCTGTTGGGTCTTTTTCTCTAAAATCGCTCCGCAACAGAAGACCACATTATCTACATCCCCTACCCTCTCGTAGTATTCTCGAGGAGAGAGGATGGGGGCTTCACCCCGGGCGATTAGTTTGGAAGGGTCCTTGAGGTCGAATAAAGCGGTTCCTAAACGATAGATTTTACCGCTCGCGGTATTTCTGATTCCGTGGTAAATTTCCAACCAGCCCCTGTCGGTTTCAATAGGCGGTGCGCAAGCACCTATTCTGTCAGAATCCCAGTAGCCGGGTCTGCCCTCCATAACGCATCGGGAATTTCCCCAATAGACCAGGTCCCGGGAATAGGAGAGCCATATTCCCTGGCGGACGGGACGGTCAAAGCGGACAAAATAGCCATTAATCTTCTTAGGGAAAAGAACCGCATCCTTATTCTCCGGTTGGGAAACAAGAGCAATTCTTCTAAATGCCTTGAAATTTTTTGTAGAAGCCAGGGCAAGACGTGTCCCAAGATGAGAGTAAGCAACATAAAGAATGTAGTAAACATTTCCAATTTTGGTAATTCTCGGGTCCTCTATACCCCTCTTTTCGTAGGTCTTAAATGGCTCTTTATCACTCCATTCCATAACCGCTTTTTTGGAAACCTTAAATTTAATTCCATCCTGACTCTTTGCCAGGAAGAATCGCGATTTTCCGTCCAACCCCTCTACCCGCAGCAAAAGAAAATAATTGCCCTGATAGTATGCAGCAGCCGCATTGAAAACCGAATTACTCGGTTGGGGAATGTCATCGAGGGTAATAATCGGATTCTTTTCATATCTTTTGACAATCCCTTGCTGCCACCTCTTTTTCTCCATCATAATTTTTCCCCCTATTTGGGGAACAATTTTACCACAAATAAAAGTTCATTACCAGCATTGACAGAAAAGGAGAGAAAGAATAGAATAGTTAAAAATATGGAATGGGAAAAACTGGGAGAAAAACAACGATTTGTGAGTAAAAAATCGGTTCCGGTGAGAAGTTTACGGATTCTTGATGAAGATGGTAATTGGCATCGTTACCGTATCTGCACCATCTGGGATTTTAATTCGGAAAAATTCAGTTCTACACCGGCAGTAGCCAAATTGCTCAAGGATGAGCAGAAAAGGATTGCTCTCTTAATTACAGGAAGAAATGGCAGTTTCGTTAAAATAGGAAAGAGGTTGGGAATTCAACAGTCCGTTTTTACCTCCTTTAACACAATCAACAAAAAAGCGCAACGTTCCCTTCTCTCTCAAATCAGTTATGAATTTTTCGAGGAGAATGATTTAATTTTGGGTAGAGAAACAGGCGGGAATACAGAGGAAGAATCCGACTCAAAGGAGTTTGACCTGGATTAAAAAAAGGTATATAATACCGCAACGGAAGAGGGGCGGTTAGCTCAGTTGGTTAGAGTGCCACGTTGACATCGTGGAGGCCGGTGGTTCGAGTCCACTACCGCCCACAGTGACCCAATTAAAAATTTAAAATTAGAAATTAGAGAATAGAGATGGACATGAAACTTTATTGGCATTCCACGGCGCATATTTTAGCCGCAGCGGTAAAGGAGTTATTCCCCGGGGTAAAACTCGGCATTGGGCCCGCGATTGAAAATGGATTTTATTATGATTTCCACCGCAAGGAACCCTGGACACCAGGTGATTTAAAGCAAATAGAGCAGAAGATGGCGGAACTTATTAAGAAAGATTTGCCCTTTGAGAGAATCGAGAAGAAGAAAAATGAAGCCATCGCCCTGCTGAAAAAATTGGATGAACCGTTCAAAATAGAATTGGCAAAGGAACTTCCGGATGAGAAAGTTTTCTTCTATCACAGCGGAAATTTTATTGACCTTTGTCGCGGACCGCACCTGGCCTCCACGGGAAAGATTAAAGCATTCTCTCTCTTAAGTACCGCCGCTGCCTACTGGAAAGGGGATGAAAACAGGGAAAGCATGCAGAGGATTTACGGAATCTCTTTCCCTGCAGAAGAGGACCTGAACAACTATCTGAAATTAGTTGAGGAAGCAAAACTGCGCGACCACCGCAAACTGGGAAAGCAACTTAACCTTTTTTCCATTCATCCGGAAGCAGGGGCTGGTTTAATCTACTGGCATCCAAAGGGCGCAATTGTCAGAAGAATTATTGAAGATTTTTTGATAAAAGAACATTTGAAAAGAGGATACGAACTATTATATACCCCTCATCTTGCCAATCTCAATCAATGGAAAATATCCGGTCACTGGGACTTCTATCAGGAATTAATGTATCCTCCGATGAAGTTAGGGAACCAGGAGTTTATTGTAAAACCGATGAATTGCCCGGGTCATATCCTTATTTATAAAAGCCAATTACACAGTTACCGGGAACTTCCAATAAAATGGGCAGAGTTAGGAACGGTCTATCGTCTGGAGAAATCCGGGGTCTTGCACGGACTCCTGCGTGTCAGAGGTTTCACCCAGGATGACGCTCATATTTTCTGCCGTCCCGACCAGTTGGAGAATGAGATTCTTGCGGCAGTTGAGTTTGCCACTTTTATTTTGCAGAGTTTTGGTTTTAATCGATATGAAATTCGTTTATCAACCCGTCCGGAAAAATACGTCGGCAGTGCGGAGAGCTGGGAAAAGGCAACCACTGCTTTAAAGAAAAGTTTGGATAAAAAATGCCTCGCCTATTCCCTTGACCCCGGGGAAGGCGTTTTTTACGGGCCAAAGATTGATATCAAGGTTAAGGACGCTCTGGGGAGAAACTGGCAATG
>DAOVNU010000133.1 GCA_030630065.1 bacterium
AAATAAAGTAAAAGGGCTTGAACCCTGCGGGATAAAGGTTAGCGGTGCGAAGGTTGATTTTGCCAAAATGATTGCCTGGAAGGATAGGGTGGTGGCGCAGTTGGTTGAAGGCATCCTTTTCCTTTTCAAGAGCAATGGAATAGAATTAATTAAAGGGACCGGCAGGATAAAATCAACTAATTGCGTTGAGGTAGTCAGGGAAGAGGCAAAAGAAGAAATTGAGGCGGAGAAGATTATTCTTGCCTCTGGTTCCTCTCCCTTAAAGCCCAAAACTTTTCCCTTTGATGATAAACGGTTCATCACCAGCGATGAATTACTTTCCCTGACTAAAATCCCTGAAAGTTTAAGCATTGTTGGCGGAGGGGTGATTGGCTGTGAATTTGCCTCTATCTTCAATCATCTGGGTGCCGAGGTTTCAATCTATGAAATGCTGGAACGTCTCCTTCCTGCAGAGGATGAGGAGGTCAGCCGTTTTTTGGAAAGATGTTTTAAAAGAGAAGGCATCAAGATGTTTACAGGAACAAAGGTAGAAAATCCGCAGGACATTACCTCCGAGAAAATTCTGGTCGCTCTGGGGAGAACTTTAAATCTGGATAATCTGGGGCTGGACAACGTTGGGATTAAGCGGGGTGAGAAGGGAAATATTCTGGTTGATGAGAGGATGCAGACAAATATTCCCAACATCTATGCGGTTGGCGATATTACCGCTAAAGGTCTTCTGGCTTATTTAGCTTCCAGGCAGGGTATGGTTGCTGCCGAGAATAGCCAGGGTGTTTCTTCAGTTATGGACTATGCGGTTGTCCCCAGTTGTATCTTTACCGACCCGGAGATTGGCACCGTTGGTTTGCGTGAGGAGGAAGCAAGAAAAAAGTATGCGGTAAAAATTGGAAAATTTCCTCTCCAGGCATCAGGCAAGGCGCACACGATAAATGACACCAGAGGTTTCGTTAAAATCATTGCCGAGTCAGAAACGGAGAAAATTTTGGGGGCGCAGATTGTGGGACCGGAGGCAACAGACCTAATCATAATTTTAGCCCTGGCGATGAAGTTGGGAGCAAAAACAAAGGATTTAGCCGATTTAATCTATGGGCATCCTACCTTTGCCGAGAATATACGCGAGGCGGCAGAGGACATAGAAAAAAAAGCAATCCATCTTCCCAAGAAATAGAGGAGAGAAATGGTTATCACGGTTCAGAAACCTTTTACGGAAATATTAGAAATGGTTAAAGAAAAGAAAATCTTCCTTGTTGGCTGTGCCCAGTGCGCTACCATTTGCCATACCGGAGGAGAGGAAGAGATAAAAGCGATGAAAAATAAACTGGAGGAAAACGGTAAAATCATTACCGATTACATCATTCCTGACCCGGGTTGCAACCTTCCCAAGACCAGGATTGAATTGAGAAAAAAACAAAAAGGCCTGGATGAATCTGAAGCGGTTTTAGTTTTTTCCCGTGGTTTAGGCAATCAGGTAATTAGCGAAGTCACCAAAAAGATTGTTTATCCTGGGTGTAATACCCTCTGCATTGGCTCAGAGATAAAGACGAGTTTAGGCGTCAAAGGTCTTGTTTCCAATTTTGAGGAAAGGTGTGGTCTTTGCGGAGAATGCATCCTGAATAATTTTGGTGGAATTTGCCCGCTTGCCCGCTGCCCCAAAGGCCTGCTTAATGGTCCCTGCGGTGGAGCGAAGGATGGCAAATGCGAGGTTGATTCCGAGAATGACTGTGTCTGGCAGTTAATCTATGAACGTTTGCAGGAACTGGGTAAACTAAATATATTGAAAGAATTCCAGACACCTAAGGACTGGTCCAAAAAAATAAAACCACAGAAAATTACTGTTGGAAAGGAGCAGGAATGAACTTTGCCGAAAAATTAAAATCGGGTAAATTTATCGTAACCTCGGAGATTGGACCCTTAAAAGGCATTAATACCGAAGAGATGCTTGCCGATGCGGAGTTATTGCGCGGAAGGGTTGACGGGTTTAACGTTACCGATTTGCAAAGTTCTGTGATGCGCCTGGGTTCTTTAGCCGTCTGCCATCTTCTAAAGGAAAAGGGCTTGGAACCGATTCTCCAGATGACCTGTCGGGACAGGAATCGGCTGGCTTTACAGTCCGACCTTCTTTCCGCCTATACTCTAAAAATAAGAAATGTTCTCATTCTCACCGGTGATTATACCACTTTAGGTGACCATCCCCAGGCAAAACCGGTTTTTGACCTGGATTCAGTCCAGTTACTTAACGCAGCAAAGGGTTTAATGAATGGTTGCGATATGGTCGGAAATGAACTTTCCGGCTCCCCGGATTTTTGTCTCGGGGCGGTTGTCACTCCGGAAGCAGAGCCGATGGAACTCCAATTACTCAAAATGGAGAAAAAGATTGCCGCCGGTGCCAAATTCTTCCAGACCCAGGCAATCTATGATTTACAGAAATTTGAAACCTTCATCAAACAAGCAGAGAAATGTAAGATTCCCATTTTGGGCGGGATTGTTCTCCTTAAGTCCGCGGGAATGGCAAAATATATGAATGCGAACGTTGCCGGGGTCTCGGTTCCCGAGAATTTTATCAAGAAAATGGCAGAGGCAAAGAAGGAGGACCGGGTTAAGGTCAGTACCGAGATTGCCGTAGAAATCATTAAGGGCTTAAAAAATCTCTGCGCCGGTGTTCACATTATGCCCATCGGCTGGGAAAAGAAGGTTCCCCTCATCCTGGATGCCGCCGGACTTTAGCCAAAAATCGGAAAAATAGGGACAGCCCCCATTTTTTTAAACCATCCATCCTGTTTATCTTACCTGCAAATTTTTTGCAGTAATACCTGAATTTGTGATAAAATAACTGTTAAGATGTTCAAAATAAGGAGTTAGGAAATGAGAATACGTACTAAAATGATGCTTGTTTTTTCTATTATCGCTTTATTGCTGACAGGAATTACCGGTTTTATTTTTTATGAGTTTTCCAGGAATGAATTAA
>DAOVNU010000138.1 GCA_030630065.1 bacterium
ACCCTTACCCGGAGGAAGACATAAATATCCAATTTTCTTATGACCAAGGTCAATGAGATGTTTTATTGCCAGATAGGTCCCCTTTGCTCTACCTACGGTAACATAATCGGTTTCTATCGGCTCAATATTTCCAAAGACTACAAAAGGAAATTTATCTTCTTTAAGCTTCCAGAGGTAGTTAAGGTTTTGATTGTGGGAAATATGACCAATAATAAGCCCGTCAACCTTTCTATTTCTAAGCTCCTGTATCTTATCCTGGAGTTCTTCAGGAGCAGAGACGATAATAGCATAGCCATTTTTCTTGGCAATTTCCTCAATTTTCTGGACAATCTCGGCATAGAAGGGGTGCGCAAAATCGGAGATGAGAAGGCCAAAGGTATTGGTGCGTTGGAGAACCAGACCCCGTGCAATTTCAGAAGCTTGGTAGTCCAGTTTCCTGGCTAACTCTTTTACCTTCTCCTTTGTTCTTTCGCTGATGTCCGATTTATCATTCAAGGAGCGGGAGACGGTAGCAACAGAAAGTCCCAACATCCCCGCAATTTCTTTAATGGTTGTTGCCATTTCGTAATCGTTATAGTATAACCTGCATTTTTTGTTTTGTCAATTATATCAGTTTCTTTATACCTCAATTTTGTAGTTTTGTCAAGTCCATCTGAAACGTTTTAGGAAAAAAGAAAAAAATTTAAGATAACTATTATTTTAATAGGCCAACAAATTCATCTACGGATATATAGGCATCTCTGATTAAAGCACGAAGAAGCCCTCTATCCAAAACCTTATGTTCAGGAATAGAGAGAGTATTTTTCATTCCTTCCTTTTTCATTATTATGTGTCTGCTCCTTGCTCTTCTCTCAATATACCAACCATCTTTCTCAAATGCTTTTATTGCTTCTTTTCCGGAGATAACAGGGAGCTTTGCCATTTATACTGTTACTTCCATAGCCCCTATCTCTTCTCTAATAGATGTAGGTTCTTCTTCCAAAACCGATAAACACCCTCTTATAGCATCTTTGATATTCTCTATCGCTTCCTCTATGGTGTTACCTTGAGAGTGGCAACCAGGGATGGCGGGGCAATGAACTATAAAACCAAAATCCTCTCCTTTCTCAATAATCACTCTATAAACCATTTCCCCCCTTTGTTTCTATTAGAAAATTCTACTTTTCAAACCTCACTTTCTTATTATATATCTCATCCCATATTTTGTCCAGAGCGGGAAACGGGATTCGAACCCGCGACTTCAACCTTGGCAAGGTTGCACTCTACCACTGAGTTACTCCCGCAATAACTGCAACAACCTTTTCATATCCTCCGGCAAGGCAGCGGTAAAGGTTGAGTAATCCCCGGTTGAAGGATGAAAGAATCCAATAGATGTGCTGTGCAATGCCTGCCGGGCAATAAGTTCATCAATTTTGCTTTTTCTGCCAGCATACTTTTTATCGCCAACTACAGGATAGCCCAAAAAAGACAAAGTTGCACGAATCTGATGGGTTCGTCCGGTCTTAATAAAAATCTCTAAAAAGGTCGCATTTTTAAAGGTTTGCAAAACCCCAAATCTTGTAATTGCATCTTTCCCTTCCTTGAACGACAATCCCCGGGTGATTTGATTTTCCTTTCGGCCTAGGGGAAGATTAAACTCTTCTCCGTCAAATGGAAATCTTCCTTTTACTACCGCAAGATATTTCTTCTTAACCTTTTTTTCTTTAAACTGTTTTTTCAAAGAGCAATAGGAAGAATTACTTTTGGCAATAACAATTATTCCTGATGTATCCCTATCCAAACGATGGACAATCCCGGCACGTTCTATTTTCTGAAAATCTTGAGAATAATCAAGGAGAATATTAAGAAGAGTACCGGAGACATTTTTTCCTGCGGGATGAACAAGCTGCCCCGCCGGTTTATTCACAACCAGCAGGTGCTCATCTTCATAAATAATCTTCACACCTTTTTCCTGGCGGCTTCACGGATAAGATTCTGGGCAATGATATTTCTTTGAATCTGGTTTGTCCCTTCGTAAATCTGGGTAATTTTGGCATCCCGCATCATCTTCTCCACCGGATAATCCTTCATATAACCGTAACCGCCAAAAACCTGGAGGGCATCCACCGTTACTTTCATTGCGGTATCAGAGGCAAAGACCTTACAGGCAGCGGACTCCTTACCAATATTTTTCTTGCCGGCATCAATCATCCTGCAGGTAGAGTAAATAAGGGAGCGAGCCGCTTCAATCTGGATTGACATATCAGCCAGCATATGTCCAACCGCCTGAAAAGAAGAGATGGGTTTTCCAAACTGAACCCTGCTGCGCGCATAATCTACCGCGGCGTCAAAAGCACCCTGGGCGATACCTAATGCTTGCGCCGCAACCCCAGGCCGACTGACATCAAAGGTCTTCATTGCAACAATAAAACCCATTCCTTCTTTTCCTAAAATGTTATCCTCAGAAATATGACAATTGTTAAAAATAAGTTCCCTGGTGGTTGAACCGCGGATACCTAACTTCTCCTCCTTCTTGCCAAAGGTGAAACCCGGAGTGTCCTTTTCCACAATAAAAGCGCTTGCTCCTCTGGCGCCTTTCTTTTTATCGGTGAGAGCAATCACCGTGTAGATTTGCGCCTCGCCGCCGTTGCTAATCCACTGCTTGGTGCCATTCAGAATATAACCATCTTTATCTTTTACGGCGGTTGTCTGAATCGCAGCCGCATCACTGCCTGCAGACGACTCGGTAATGGCAAAACCGGTAATTTTCTCCCCTTTTGCCAATAAAGGAAGATACTTTTTCTTCTGGG
>DAOVNU010000068.1 GCA_030630065.1 bacterium
AACAATCCCTTCGTATTTACAGACAGCATAGGTCTCGGCTTTAATTTTCCCCCGGCGAAACGGGATAGAAGAAATGCAATCTCCGCAGAAAAATAGATAACCGCTCTCAGGGGAAAGTTTCTTACCACATTCGCTGCAGCGCAAGGGAAAAAGGAGATTAAGAAACCCTTTGTTTAAAAAGTTAATAAATTTCATCAAGTAAGTTTTATCCATCAATAGCACACGAATAAAGTAGTGGCAGAGCTTGCTCTGCCCTGTCAAGCAAGCTTGACTACTACATCTTTCTTTCAGTGTTAATCTGTGGTTAAATGTGTTAAACTATAACAGTATGAAGATTTTGCGCTTATATCTCTTGCGGGAGCAGACCTATCCCTTTTTCCTTGGCATAATTTTCTTCACTTTTATGTTCTCCCTGGGGAATATCTTAAAACTCGCAGAACTCTTTGTCAAGAGAGCCGTTGGACTTCCTTACCTGCTAAAATTCTTCTGGTATATGTCCCTGGGTTCCCTGAACTTTAGCATACCTTTAGCCATTTTTGCGGCTACAATCATCATCTTCGCCAGATTTTCCGTAGATTATGAAATCTCGGCAATCTCTTCCGCAGGGATAAACCTCTATTCTTTTCTTTTTCCCTTGTTGATTATTGGCCTTTTTCTTTCTTCCCTCACCTTTTATTTCAATAATGCCACCTCGCCAAACCTCCAATTTTCCAGCAGAAAAATGGTAACTGAGTTAGAAGTTGAATCCCCTGCAAACCTCATTCAGGAGGGAACTTTTATTAGAGATTTCAAAAATATAATTTTATTCGCCAGGAAAGTAAAAGATAAAAAGATTTTTGACATAACCATTTACAAGTTTAATAAAGGACGAGAACTCTCTACAATTAACGCAAAGAGGGGAAAGATTCTTTCTCCCCAAAAAGGAAAGGTTATCCTCCATCTTACGGATGGGTTCGTTCAAAACTACGACTCGTCTCATCCGCGGGAATACGCGAACTTAAGATTTAAATCATACAATTTTATTCTTAAGAAAAATCCGATTGGTCGGGAAAAAAGGGCTCTTTCGAAAAAGACGAGGGAATATACCCTGGGAGAATTAATCAGAGAGAAAAGAATTTGGCAAAAAAAAGGAATAAAAAATATGGAAATTCTAACCGAAATCCAAAAACGGGCTTCCTTCTCTTTTGCTCCATTTATTTTCATTTTACTCGGGATTCCTCTTGGCATTGTAATCAAACACTCAGGAAAATTCTTAGATTTCACAATACTCTTTTTAGTCATTTTCCTCTACTATTTCTTTTCAATAGTCGGGGAAATCCTGGGCAGAAAATTTCTTTTGCCAGCACTACTCTGGCTGCCCAACGTTGTATTTGGAGGTGTCGGCATTTTTCTCCTGACAAAGAAGGTAAAAAAATGAGGATAATGGACCGCTATATTGTCCGGGAATTTATCAAGCCATTTTTTATTTCCCTTCTCATTTTCACCTTTCTGTATCTGTTCATTCAATTTTTGCAGGACCTGGGAGGGGCGTTAAAGGAAAAACAAAAACTCTACTTTCTTCTTAGAGATTGCTTCTTCCAGATTCCTTTAGTTTTGGTCCAACTTTCTCCCATTGCCGTTCTCCTCGCCGCACTCCTTGTTCTGGGAACTTTCTCCAGATATAATGAGACCATTGCCTTTCAAGTGGCAGGAATTTGCCTCTATCGCATTTTTCTTCCTTTTCTTTTGACCGGCTTGCTCCTTTCAGGTATTTCCTTTCTGGTCAATGATAGAATTGTCCCCCCCTTATCCCTGAAGATTGAGAGCGGCGAAAAGGAGGTTTGCGGACTCACTTTCAGGACAAAGGATAAAATGCTTTATGCTAAACTATTCAACCAGGAGAAAAAAACTCTTTTTGACCTCCAGATTTTAAGTTATGCAGATGAGTCCCTGGACAGGATTATCAATGCAAAAAAGGCATTACATATCAATAAGGAAACCTGGCTTTTGGAAAGTGGAATAAGCCGCCAATTTGACCGGGAAGGTGAAAGCATCTCCCAGCGCGAATTTAACTCCTTAAAAATAGACCTGGGAGTAAGTCCCGAAACTCTTTTAATCAATTACCGTAAAACGGAACAACTCTCTTTTAAAGAACTCCTCTCTTATTTGCGCAAACTGAAGAAGGACGGGCTTTATCCAACAATACAATTGGTTGACCTCCATACCAAAATCGCATTGCCTTTTATTAATTTCTTTGTTCTTTTCCTGGGACTTCCCCTCCTTCTTTCTTTTCATCTACCGGCGAGTAAATTCTTTGGGGTTGGCTTTTCTCTTCTTAGTTGTTTCCTTTACTACTGGATTTTCTCCATCGGAATTGCATTGGGGAAAGAAGGATTGCTTTATCCCTTTTTATCTGCCTGGTTAGCAAATCTCTCCTTTGGCACAATTGGGTTTTCTCTCCTTATTTTTGTGAGAAGGTAAATAATTAGTTGTTATCTGTGTTAATCTGTGGTTAAATATTAAATAATGAATTTTCTTTTAGAAATTGGAACGGAGGAATTGCCGCTTCAGGACATCAAAAATTCGCTGAGGCAACTTCCTTCCTTAGCGGAAAAAATGCTCATCGGGAATGAGATTCCCTTCAAAAAAATCCTTTCTTTCGCCACTCCCCGGAGGATTGTTCTTTACGTCAAAGGAATCGCCGAGCATCAGCGAGACAAACTAATTGAAAAAACCGGACCTCCAAAGGACATATCCTTTGACCAGGACGGAAAGCCAACAAAGACAGCGCAGGGTTTTGCGCTTTCACAGAAGGTAAAGGTTTCCCAACTTGTAATAAAAAGAATAGGGAAAAAGGAGGTCGTCTGTGCTGTGAGAAAAGAAAAGGGGAAACTCACCTCTTCTATCCTAAAAAAGAAATTGCCGGAACTCATAAGTTCTCTTTCCTTTAAACAACCGATGCGTTGGGGAGAAACAGAACTTTCTTTTTCCCGACCCATCAGATGGCTTTTAGCTCTCCTTGATGAAAAAACAATTAAGTTTCAGGTTGAAAAATTAAATTCTTCCAACCTTACCTATGGTCACCATTTCTTGAGTCACGGACCATTCCCTGCGAAAAATCCGGTTGATTACTTTAATACCTTGCAGAAAAATTTCGTGATTCCTGACCCGGAACTCCGAATTTCCATCATTGAAAAGGAGTTAGAAAAAGAACTTAGAAAATTCCCATACTATAAATTTAATCCCGATTTAGTAGAAGAGGCGGGAAATCTTGTAGAATACCCTGCTCTTCTCCTTTGCACAATGGAGAAGAAATATCTAAAGATTCTTCCCGGAAAAGTTATCGAGTCAGCCATTAAGCGACTAAAAGGAATCCCACTACGAGATGAGAGAGAAAATCTTCTTCCTTTTTTTGTGATTATAACCAACGGAACTAAAAATGAGAGAATTAAAAGTTCGTATGAAAAAGTCCTCCGGGCAAAACTGGCTGATGGAGAATTTTTCTACCAGGAGGACTTAAAGAAACCTTTTGCAGAGTACAGAGATGATATCAAAAAAATTATCTTTCACAACCAATTAGGAACAACCTACGACAAGGTCCAGAGAATAGAGGAGTTGGCAACTAAAATTGGCAGGGACCTGGATTTAAGAGAAATAGAAAGTTTAAAAAGAGGAGCTCTCCTTTGCAAAAACGACCTTGCTACCCGTATGGTGCGGGAGTTTCCCGAACTTCAGGGCTTTATCGGGGGTTGTTACAGCTCTCTCTCAGGAGAAAATAAATTGACTTCCCTGATTGTCGAAGAGCATTATTTACCACGCTTCCCGGGAGATGCACTTCCTACAAAAAAGGAAACGATTGCCGTTGGAATAGCCGACCGGCTGATTACGATTTGCGGTTACTTCATTGTGGGAATTGACCTTTCCGGCTCTTCCGACCCTTATGGCATTAGACGTTTGGCTAATGGTCTCATCGAACTTATCTGGAAAAAACAACTGAAACTTAACCTGCATAATCTCCTCGAAAAAACGGCTTCTCTCTTCCCCTCTGCTCCGCCTTCTATCGATCAAAATCTCGTTGATTTTTTCAGACAGCGACTAAACCTTCTTTTGGCACTGGGTGGGATACCTGCCGATATTCGGGCGGCAGTTCTAACAGATTTCAGTGATTTAGATGCTATCAGAAAAAAGAGTGAGGCACTCAAAAAATGGAAAAAGACGCCTTCGTCTTCCGCATCTCTTGTAGCATTTAGCCGAGTAGCCAACATTCTTAAACAGGCAAAAAACCGTGGGATAGGGTTAGTCCCATTTAATGAGGAATTTCTCAAGGAAGAAGCCGAGAAAAAACTTTTTTCCCATTACCAGAACTGTAGGGGTCGAGCTGGCTCGACATCTGCAAAGCAAGCTTTGCCACTACAATCAAGCCCCTGCAAAGATTATTTCTCGATTCTGAAAAAATTTGAGGAGTTAAAGCCATCAATCGATTCTTTTTTCGATAATATTTTAGTGATGGACAAAAATGTGGCTCTGCGCAATAATCGGCTTGCCCTCCTTTCTTTGATTAATCAGGAATTCCTAAAATTAGCCGATTTTTCCAGGATAGAAATTACAAATGAAAAAAAGTAGACCGTCCTGGAATGAATACTTTCTCGCAATTGCTGAACTTGTGAGTTCTCGCTCCACCTGCCTGAGGCGAAAAGTTGGTGCGGTAATCGTCAAAGACAAGAGAATCCTGGCTACCGGCTACAACGGTGCACCAACCGGCTTAGCCCATTGTCTGGATATCGGCTGTCTTCGGGAAAAACTGAATATTCCTTCCGGAGAAAGACAGGAACTCTGTCGTGGATTGCACGCCGAACAAAATGCCATCCTCCAGGCCGCAACCAATTCTCGCATCCCTCTTAGAGGCAGCGTCATCTATGTAACCTGTCAGCCCTGCATTACCTGCGCCAAGATGCTTGCCAACAGCGGCATTAAAAAGATTTTCATCAGGGAGGGCTACCCCGATAAGTTTGCCCGGGAAATTTTAAAAGAGGCAAAGATTGAGTTGGTAACGGTGAAAAAACGAGATAGTCATTGCGAATGAAGTGAAGCAATCCCTCACTTCATGAGATTGCCACGTCGCTATCGCTCCTCGCAATGACAAAAGGTGTCGGCTGTGCTTAAAAAATTTTATTTTGTTTGTCTGTTAGTCCTATTATTTCTT
>DAOVNU010000123.1 GCA_030630065.1 bacterium
AACCAAGTTTAGAGAAGATTATTGCTCTTTCTCCGGACCTGGTGCTTGCTACCAATTGTATGGAGCAAAGACAAACGATAAAAACCCTCAGAAAATTGGAGATAGCCGTAGAGGTCTTCGAGGAAAAGGGGATAAAAAAACTTTTCCTCGAAATAAAGAAAATTGGAGAAGTTTGTGGAAAACAGGAAAGAGCAAATCTTCTTGTTTGCAGAATGCAAAGAAAAATTGAGCAGATCAGAACGGAAACTTTTTCTCTTCCCCGACCCCGCGTCTATGTGGAAATAGGATATAACCCACTTTTTACCTGTGGAAGAGGTTCATTTATTGATGAACTAATTGAGATTGCCGGGGGAGAGAATATTGCCCGTAAGATTAATAAACCCTATCCCCGTGTATCGGCTGAGTTTATCATTAGCAAAAATCCTGAGGTGATTATCCTGCCCTATATGGGAAGAAATTATGGGAAAGAGGCATTAAGAAAGAGAAATGGGTGGCAGAATATTTCCGCTGTCTTGAATAATCGGATTTATGATGATATTGGTTCACAGATGATTACCGTTCCGTCTCCCAATTTAATTCTTAAAGGTCTTCCTGAACTGGCAAAAAGGATTCATCCGAACTAATGAATAAGAAATTGAAAAAATGGTTAATCTGGCTCTTTGCTCTCTTCGCGCTTCTTTTAATCTCAATCTTTTTTTCTCTGAGTGTAGGGGCGGATAGAATTTCTCTAGCAAAAGTTGTTGCTTTAATTTTCAGCCCTCAGCCAGGAACTGAATCTGCCATCCTTTTTCAGATTCGACTTCCTCGCATTCTTCTGGCTATATTTGTAGGAGGTACTTTGGCTGTGGCCGGAGTAATCTTTCAGGGGATGTTTCGCAACCCTCTCGTTGGTCCCTATACCTTAGGGGTTTCGGGAGGAGCAGGATTAGGGGTAACTTTGACCATTATTCTTGGTTTACATTTTATTGCTCCTTTAGCCGGGATGCTGGGAGCCATTTTAGCTATAATTGTTGTCTATTTTCTTGCCAGTAGGAGAGGTTTTTTGAGGGTTTCTATCCTCTTACTGATTGGGGTGATGGTTAGTTTCTTTTCCTCATCCTTAATCACTTTGATTATGGCTCTGGCTAATGTGACCGAACTTCATGGCATTTTTTTCTGGATAATGGGTTCTCTGGAAGAAAGCAATATTCTTTTGATAAAATTGGTTGTTGCCTTATCCAGTTTAGGTGCAATTCTTTCATTCTTTTTTGCCCATACCCTTAATGCCTTCTCTTTAGGGGAAGAGGAGGCCTTGCATCTGGGAATTAATGTTGAAAGAACTAAAAAATTTCTTTTTCTTCTTGCTTCCTTACTCACTGGCTGTGTTGTTTCTATCTCGGGAATGATTGGTTTTGTGGGATTGGTTGTGCCGCACTTTATGCGGTTGCTTGTGGGTGCTGACCACCATATATTTTTTCCTTCTGCCTTTCTCGGTGGAGGGATTTTTCTTCTCCTTTGCGATACGTTTGCCCGAACCATAATTTCTCCGATGGAACTTCCCGTAGGGGTGATTACCGGTATCCTGGGAGGAATAATTTTTATCTGTCTCTTAAGTAAGAAGGGGTCAGGTCTCAACAGTTGACAAAATAGGGAAATGTTAAAAATAAAAAATTTAACCTGTGGTTATGAGTCAGGTTTTTTTCTGAAGGACATTACCTTTGATGTAGGTGATGGCGAATTGATGGGAATTATCGGTCCTAATGGCTCGGGAAAATCCACTCTTCTGCGGGCAATCGGTCGGGTACTCAAACCGAGAAGAGGAGAAATCCTTCTTAAAGGAAAAGAGATTGGCAGAATGAAATTTAGAGAATTAGCCCGGAGAATTTCGGTTGTTTCCCAATCTCCCGAACAGATAATGCTCAACTTTACCGTCAAAGAATATGTCCTTTTAGGAAGGACTCCTTACAGAAAAAGATTTCAGATTCTGGAATCAAAAACGGATGATAGGATTGTAGCTGAAGCAATGTCTCTAACCGACGTCGCTTACCTGGCTGAAAGAGGTTTTGGGGAATTGAGTGGAGGAGAAAAGCAGCGCGCCATTATTGCCCGGGCTCTGGCGCAGGAACCGGAACTTCTTCTTTTAGACGAACCGACTACCCATCTTGACATTGGTCACCAGGTAGAAATTCTTGATCTGGTAAAAAAATTAAACAGGGAAAAGAATCTTACGGTAATTGTTGTTCTTCACGATTTAAATTTGGCCTCTCTCTACTGTAACCACCTGCTTCTTTTAAAGGAAGGTAAAATCCACTCTATGGGCAGCCCGGAAGAAATCCTTACCTATTCTGTTATTGAAGAGGTCTATAAAACCCCGGTAGTGGTAGAAAAGAGTCCTGTTTCTTTCCGACCACTCATCTGTTTAGTTCCGGGAAAAGAAATGGGTCGGGACACTTAAATGCATATTAAACATAAAGGAATTAATTTTTCGAGTTTTAATAAGGCAATTCAGATTTGTGGAACCGGCTCGGGAGTGGGAAAAAGTGTTATTACTTGTGGATTGTGCAGGATTTTTCTTGAAGACGGTTACAGCGTTGCACCCTTCAAGGCGCAAAATATGGCATTAAACTCTTTTGTCACCGAAGAGAAGGGGGAAATTGGAAGAGCACAGGCAACTCAGGCTAAGGCCTGTAAAATAAGGCCGACTGTGGATATGAACCCTGTTTTGATTAAACCTACTGCAGATACCCGGGCTCAGATTATATTACGGGGAAAACCTGTGGGGAATATGTCTGTTTATGAGTATAAAGATTATAAAAAAATGGTTTTTGGCAAAATAAAGGAATCATTGAGGAAGCTTAAACAAGAATATGAGATTACCGTTATCGAAGGAGCGGGTTCCCCGGCAGAGATAAATTTAAAAAGCCATGATTTAGTTAATCTGAAAATAGCAAAATTAGCTAATGCCCCGGTTATTCTGGTGGGAGATATTGATAAGGGGGGCGTATTTGCCTGGCTTATAGGAACGTTAGAATTATTGAATAAAGAAGAAAGAAAGATGATTAAGGGGTTTATCATCAACAAATTTCGTGGGGACAAAAGATTGCTGATGTCAGGAATAAATTTCCTGGAGAAATACACGGGAATAAAAACTTTGGGAGTTATTCCTTATTTTCATAATATAAAAATTCCCGAAGAGGATTCTGTATCTATAGAAGCAAAAAAGAAAAATTTAGAATCAGACAGAAAGATAAAAATTGACGTAATTTATCTTCCTCATATTTCCAATT
>DAOVNU010000021.1 GCA_030630065.1 bacterium
AATTTTTCTTTGATATAATTGCTTATTTCTTTTAGGTTATTTGGAAGTCGCTTAGGAGGCTTAAAGCCAATATTCACAGTTTCATTATCGTTTAATGGATTTAGTTTTTCGATAAATCTTTCGTTAAAAAATCCAGTAGACTTTTTGTTAATTTCTTCATTAAGTACTTCTGAAAGCTGATCTGTAATTTCTGCAATTACAAGCAAACTAAAAAAATGCTCAAACACATCTGTTTTTTCAAATTTCTTATTTTGCTCTACAAATTTCGTTGTATCTATTACTCGCCCAATATAAATGCCACAATAATTCAGGTCTTCTATTTTCTTATCGGTAGATTGAACTTGAACTGAAAGGCATTTTAGTAAAATACTCTTTCCACTCCCCTTTGAACCAACAATTATACAATGCTTTGAGGGATTTTTGTATGTTGTAAAACCTGGCGGATTAGAAAAAAGTTGTTTCACTTCTTCAGATGTCATTGCTTCTCCACTTTTATAACTAAAAGGATTTTTTTCTACCGGAACTTCCACTTAATCCTCCCTATATAAGTTTTTTGAACTATTTTCTCTGAAAAACCGCCAAGCAAAATATCGCCTAACGTTGTATATGCGAATAAGTTGCACATATCCCTCCAATTTGGGGGTATATCCGACGTACTTCGGATATACATCTGTAGCCTAATTTCCTTAATTATTTTTACTTATCACCTCCCTTCTTTTCTAACCTGTCTAACAGGATGATGATCTTGTACCTTGTCAAGTTGAACTTCCTTTTAAGTACGCAATAAGCCCATAAGACTTTCGATCTCTCACGGGGTAAACGCAGTCCCGTATTTAATACAAGATAAATCAAAAATGACATAGTCATTGCGAGTCCGCCTCAGGCGGACGTGGCAATCTGACACTTCTATGAAAAGAGAGATTCTTCCCCTGTATTAATATTAAATACGGGGTCAGAATGACATAGAAGTAATTTTCTGCAACTGTGCTGCTTCCAGGGTATTCTTCAAGAGCATCGCAGTTGTTAACGGTCCTACTCCTCCTGGAACCGGGGTAATCCAGGATGCCTTTTCCTTTGCCTTTTCAAATTCTACATCCCCAAGAATTTTTCCTTCTACTCGGTTAATACCGACATCAATGACAATTGCTCCTTCCTTAATCCAATCTCCTTTGACCAGATGAGCTTTTCCTACGGCAACAATAAGAACCTCTGCTTTTTTAACATACTCAGGCAGATTTCCTCTTTCTCCGGTAGCAATATGACAAACGGAGGTTGTAGCAAATTTATTTAAAAGGAGTAAAGCGGTGGGCTTGCCGACAATATCGGAATGCCCCACCATCACCACCTCTTTGCCATAAAGATTAATTCCCGTAATTTCAATCAGTTTCATAATCGCGGCGGCGGTACAGGGAATAAGTTTTGGTTTGCCATAGAGAACCCAACCCATATTGGCCGGATTGACTCCTTCCACATCTTTGTCCGGTGAAATCAGGGATTGAACCCTGACGGTATCCATACCCGGAGGAAGAGGCAGTTGTAAGATAATGCCCGTTACATCCTCCTTCTGGTTTAACTGTTGGATATGGTTTATTACTTCTTTTTCCCCTAAGTTTTGTTCTAAGGTATGAAGTTCATATTTAATCTCTAACTTTTCACAATTTCTTTGCTGGGCACGGGTATAGACGGCTGAGGCAGGATTTTCCCCTACCTGCACCGCCACTAAGTTGGGAGAAATACCTTTTTCTTTTAGTGATTCTATCTCTTTTTTTAAACCTTCCTTAATTTCCCCGGCAATACTTTTCCCATCTAAGATTTTTGCGGCCATTTTTCTTTCTCCTTATTCCATTAATTTTTCTACCCTTTTCTCTACCTTCCCCTCAACCTTCTTTCCCTCTTTAAGTAAAGAAGTAAGAGTTTTCCTTTTTTTTGCTACAAACTCCTTATCCTTGATACCGGCAAGGTTGATTTCTACATTGAGGGCAGCGGTTTCCAGAGCGGCTAAACTAAAAATGACCGAGACCCCGACATCGCTGATGAGATTACGATTTCCTTTCTCCACCAAATCCTGGTTTAATTTTAATAACTTAAAGGAAAGGTTCGCCACTTCAAAAGGAACTTTACTCGCATGGCAAAGCGCTTTTTGCATAACTTTGTTGCGTTCTTCTCCTTTTGGTAAGCGATAGGCATCGGAAATTTTACTATAAGCGATGCTGTCCTCTTCGGTCAACCGACTTAACCTCTCCCTTAATTTTTCCGCTCTTTCCAATATTCGGGCAACACTCTTCTCTACTTTTTTGTATTTTGGTTTACCGACAGTGAAGTTGGCGACCATACTTACCAGGCCGGCAGCCAATGCTCCCAAAAGAGCAGCGGCACTGCCCCCACCAGGGGTTGGGGATTTGGAGGCAAGTTTATCTAAATAACTCTTTAGAGATTTTTCCAGCCACATTTATTTGTGAATAATATCACAAAACATATTTTGCGTCAATTTGCTGTGTTTGTCGTTACTTCTCTTTTATGTTAATATTTCTTTTAATGTTAGAAGCATTATTTTCTCCTCAATCTGTTGCGGTTATTGGTGCTTCATCCGATGAGACCAAGGTTGGAGGAAGCATCTTCAAAAATATCATTTCTGACTTCAAGGGCAAGGTCTTCCCGATTAATCCCAAAAGAAAAGAAATCTCCGGCTATCGCTGTTACCCGGATATTGGTCTACTTCCTCAAAGTCCAGATTTAGCCATCATTGCTATCCCGGCAAAATTTGTTCCTTCGGTCTTAAAGGGCTGCGGTCGAAAGAAGGTAAAAGCAGCGATCATTATTTCTGCTGGATTCAAGGAATCCGGAGGAGAAGGAAGGGAATTAGAAAATGACATTAAAAAAATAGGAAAAGAATATGGCATCCGCATCCTTGGCCCAAACTGCCTTGGTCTTATTAATACCTTCAGTAACTTGAATGCATCCTTTGCCAAGGATAAACCAGAAAAAGGAGAGATATCCTTAATTTCACAATCCGGTGCTCTCTGTACCGCAATCCTGGACTGGGCAAAACTAAAGAGAATCGGTTTCTCCAAGTTTGTCAGTTTAGGAAATAAGTCCGATATTAATGAGAGTGATTTGCTTTTGGCCTTTAAGGATGATAAAACAACGAAGGTTATCTGCGGCTATCTTGAAGATGTTGTGGATGGAGCCAAATTTATGAAGATCGCCAAGAGTGTTTCTAAAGAAAAACCTGTCCTTTTGATGAAGTCCGGCACCACACCCGAAGGAATAAAGGCTGCTTCTTCCCATACAGGAAGTTTAGCCGGCTCCGATAAGGCATATGAGTCAGCCTTTAAACAGAGCGGGGTAATCCGGGTCTATTCCTTAGAGGAGCTTTTTGATCTGGCCATTGGCTTTTGCTTCCAGCCTCTTCTTAAAGGAAATAAAATTGCGATCATTACAAATGCGGGAGGACCCGGCATCATTACCACCGACAGTTGTCAGAAGGAAGGTTTAAGATTAGCCTCCTTTGAAAAGGATACCCTGGAACTCCTCCATTCCCATCTACCACCTGCCTCCAACATCTATAATCCGGTTGACATTTTAGGGGATGCCTCTGCCTCCCTTTACAAATTGGTTTTAGAGACCATTTTAAAGGATAGAAATGTTGAGGGAGTGATTGTCCTCCTTACTCCGCAGGCAATGACCGAAATCGAGGAAACGGGAAACGTTATTGTCGAGGTTTCTCAAAAGTCCAATAAGCCGATTCTCACCTCATTTATGGGAGAGGCAAGCATTAAAGAGACCGCCGATAATTTAAGGAAAAATAAAATTCCTAACTATTCATTCCCTGAAAGAGCAACAAGAACTTATGGCGCAATGGCAAGATATCGAGATTGGCTTCTTCTGCCCGAAGAGAAGCCGGTAGGATATAGAATCAAAAAGGAAAGGGTAAAACAGATACTAAACAGGGTAAGGAAAGAAAAAAGGGTAAACCTCTCCTCCTTTGAGGTAAAAGAAATCCTCTCAAATTATGGAATCTCCTGCCCCAAGGAGAAACTGGCTAAAAGTCCGATAGAGGCAGAGAGGATTGCCAGCGAAATTGGCCTTCCGGTTGTTCTCAAAATAGCATCCCCGGAAATAATTCATAAGTCCGATATTGGAGGAGTAAAATTTGGGACAAAGAAAGGTGAAATAAAAGAACTGTTTGAGGTAATAATAGAAAAAGGAAGAAAACATTTTCCCAAAGCAAAAATCTGGGGGGTAACGATCCAGGAGATGGTTAAGGATGGGAAAGAGGTTATTTTAGGGATGAGCCGGGACCTCCAGTTTGGCCCTTTAATAATGTTTGGTCTGGGAGGAATATATGTTGAAATCTTAAAGGATGTCTCATTCCGTATTGCTCCCATTACCCAAAGGGAAGCAAGAAGTATGATCGAAGAGATAAAATCATATCCTCTTCTCACCGGAGTAAGAGGAGAAGAAGCGGTAAAGATAGATTTAATTGTTGATGCTCTTCTCCGTCTTTCCCAGTTAGTTATTGATTTTCCGGAGATTTTAGAGATGGATATTAATCCGTTAAAGGTAAACAAAAAGAAAGCGATAGCCATTGACTATCGCCTGACAATCAAATAGGAGGAGAAAAAATGGTCTGTTTATATATTGCTTCGACAAGAGGCTATTCAGGGAAAAGTCTGACATCTCTCATCATTTCCTTAAAATTGAAGGAGAGAAAAAGATTGGCTTACTTTAAGCCGGTGGGTACACTTCCGAAGAAGATAGGAGGAAAATTCATCGATGAAGATGCTTTGTTTATCAATAAATATCTGGGTTTAAGAGAAGATATTTCCCTTCTCTCTCCTGTAATCCGAACACCGCGGACAGCCTTAAAACTTCTTAAGAAAAGAGAAAATCTCCTTCCTTCCATCAAGAAGGCCTTCAATAAACTTTCCTCAGGCAAGGATATCGTTGTTGCCAGTGGAGCCGATTCCTTAGAGAGTGGCGCCTGCCTTGGTATTTCAGGAATAGATGTAGCCAGGGCATTAAAGGCGAAAGTTCTTCTTGTTTCTCTTTATACAGATGAACTCATTGCCGACGAAATCATTTTAGCCAAAAAGTTATTAGGAGATAGTCTTTTAGGTGTAATCATCAATAAGGTTAAAGAAGGCAGAATAGACGATGTTAAAAAGATGATTATTCCCTGTCTTCAAGAGAGAAACATTAAGGTATTGGGAATTATCCCGGAGGACAGAATCCTGGAGGCGGCAAGCATTGAAGAACTCACTGAGGAACTAAACGGGAAGGTTCTCTGTGCTAAGGAAAAGGGTAAGGAATTGGTGAAAAACTTCTCGGTGGGGGCGATGAGTATGGAAAGTGCTCTCCGCTACTTCCGCGCCCTTCCTGATAAGGTCGTTATTACCGGAGGAGACAGGGCTGATATCCAACTGGCGGCACTGGAGACAAATACCAAAGCCATTATTCTCACGGGAAATCTCTACCCTAATAGTCTTGTTCTCAGCAAGGCCGAAGAAATGGGAATTCCTTTTATCCTTGTTTCTACAGATACCTTAACTACCGTAGAAAGAATTGGGGAACTTTTAGGTAAGATGCGGGTAAGAAGTAAAACCAAGATTGAACGGGCAAAAAAACTCTTTGCCAAAAACTTAAATTTCTCCTTCCTCTTTAAAGAACTGAAATTATAAAACCACCTCTTAGTTCATCGCAAAAGTCCTCTAATTATTATATCTACCGCCTCATTCTCACTTAAGCCCTTTACCATCAGGGCCTGGACTTGCTTTTTGTCTATGCTTCCTATCGCCGCTTCATGAGTAACTTTTGCTTTACTATTCGTAACCGAGACGAAAGGATAGGCCTTTGCTTTTCCTCTATCCTGAACAATTTCTTTACAATCAACATGCCCCCTTGCATAAGGAAAATTGGCAATTATCTCCCCAATTACCTCGCTCACAGCTTCATCTTTAACGATCACCCTGCTCTTTGCTAATCCTTTAGAGTAAGCTCCATTAAGATGAATCGTATCTTTTATCCTTATTTCATCCTTACTTTTTCCGTATACTTTTGCTAACAACTCACAGGTTGCATTGTCTTTTAAATCTAAACAATAGTCAATATCCAACCTTCCCACAACCCCCTCAATCAAACTAAATTCACTTTTCATTCTGGAGTTTTCATCCATCCTTCCTTCCAAATGAGGAATAACCTCTGTCCCTCCATACTCTCCGTGATAGTGAACTTCATTGTATTCAAATTCCGAATTCTTACCGATGAATAATTTTGCCTGCATTCTATGAATTATCTTTTCTGCATTGGGAAAAATACAGTGAGCCAAAATTTTAACCTTAACATTATCTTCAATTATTAAATTCATATTTATCTTTTGCAGACCTCGCTTATGCAACATTCCAAAACACAAATGGAGCGGCTTGGATATTTCGCAGCCCTTTTTGACCCTTAAATCAATATCCAGGCCGTCCTTTTTCTCCTTTGTTTTTACCTCAACCCCTTTCTCAACTATATTTTTATTTAAGACCTTATTTCTATCAACAAAAAGGTAAGAGGAATTTTGAGATTTTAAAATTTTTTTGTTCCCACCCAAATTTTTGTAAAATTTAAAAAGATTTTGAAACTCTTTAAAATATTTAGTTTTCACTTTTCAACAACTTCTCATCTATAATGTTTATATGTCCGCATTCTTTGCAATGAATTTTGAAGAAATTGAGCATTTCCATTGGTTTTCCGGTCTTGATAATTCTTCCGGCGCAGATTAAAGAAGTTCTGGTAGCGATTGAACCGGTATCCGGATTATGGGTAATCCAAACAATCAAACAGCCCTCCTCATTTAAAAATTTTATTGCCTCATAGATAGTTGGTAAAGCCAGGAGGTCTATCCCTGAGTCAGGTTCATCCAAAATAGCCAAATCCGGCTTAAGGGCTAAAACCGAAGCAAGTTCTATCCTTTTTCTTTCTCCTCCGCTTAAATTCTCATTAATCTCCCTTTCTAAATATTCCTTTGGTTCCAACCCGACCCTGTTTAAGCAATCCTTGATATCCGCATTATTCCTTTTAGCCCCTAATTCCAAATAGTTTTCTACCGTTAAACCTTCAAATCCCGCTGGCTCCTGCCAGGTCAAAGTCATCCCCGTTTTTACTCTCTCGGAGAGAGAAAAATTAGTTATATCTTTTCCTTTAAAAATAATTTTTCCTTGTTGAGGTTTATGTTCCGGCAATCCCATCAAGACATAAGCTAAAGTCGACTTTCCTGTCCCGTTCACCCCTAAAATGGTATGAATTTCTGCTTCCTCTATCTTTAAATTCAAATCATCAATGATTGTCTTGGAATTTAAAACCAGTTTAAGATTTTTTATTTCTAACATATTTTTAAATAAAAATCTTTCTCCCCATATCCAAACCTAAATAAATCAACACCAATCCGCAGGCCAGATTAAATATTCTATAAATTTGAGGCCTCAGGGATAAAAATGAAGAGATTTTAGTGGCTAAAGGTCCAAAGATAATTAAGGGAGAGAATACCGTCCCCAAACCAAATGACAGGCCTAAAAATAGACTATCAAGAAGGTTTTTTGAATTAAAGGCGATATAGGTAAGAACACTCAATAGAGGTAGGCAAGGAAGCAGTCCCGTCAATATCCCTAAAATTGAAATCGCTTTTATACTTTGAGAATCTATCCGTTTAGATATTAACCGACAGATACCTTTGTGAGAAAAGATAGATTTTCCGATGAGAATCATTATTCCGGAAAACAATACAAAAATTGACATTAAGGGATAGATAAAAAAACTTACTCTACTCTCATAATAATTGCCGATTAGAAATTTGGTCAAGCCACCAAATATTAAACTCAGGATGAGATAAGAAAATAGTCGGGAGAAGGAGAAGGCCAAGACCGCTTTTATTCCTCCTAAAACTCCTCTTTGGGTGGAGGCTAAATAAGGAATTGCTATACCTCCACAAAAGGCAAAGCAAGGTCCCCAACTTAAAATAACCCCGGTGGTAAATAAATTTATATATTTTTGCAATTTTCTTTCCTCTTAAATGTTTAAATAAATTTATAACATATAGGGCTGTTTTAATCAAGGCCCTTGACAAAAATATTTCTTGAGGTATAATGATAATGAAAACCATTTCCAATAGGAAAAAGGAGAAGACATATGCCTGGTCCCTGGTGGCACGGAAGATTTCAGAACGCTGGTTATCGCTTGACTCTGCCGCGGCAGGTAATCTTGAAAACATTGAGTCAAACCTCCGAGCATTTATCGGCTGAGGAAATTTATCTAAGGGTGCATAGAATTTACCCGGCGGTGGGTTTAACCACCGTTTATAGGACATTGGAACTTCTGGTCCGTTTGGGAATTATTTCTAAATTTGGTTTCGGAGATGGCAGGAGCCGCTATGAATTAACCGCAGGTAAAGAGAAAAAACATCATCACCATCT
>DAOVNU010000205.1 GCA_030630065.1 bacterium
CTACTACTTCAACACCGACTTTTAGCATATTATATCAATGAATAAATGGAATGGAGTTTCCTACCATCTTGGTAAAGTAGTCAATAATTACCCAGGTTCCCATACAGGCAAATTGTCCTAAGATTAAACCTAAGAAAAATGGTTTTGTGTTCTTATAGAGTTTTGGTCCACCGTAGCGAAGGATGAGAGATTTTATTAACCAAGCAAGGAAGATAGAAAACCACATCAACCTTAAGGGATAGGTATTGGCAATGGGGAAGCCCAAGGGACTGAGAGGCCACCAGAGGAAATGATGCTGCATAAAAATAAGAAAAGCCATAAATGCGGCTCCGATTCCGGTAAAGAGATAACGAAGACCGCTGATTGATTCTGGATGTTTTATAATTGGCTTAATATAATTAAATGGCGCCTGTGGCATTCCTACAAAATACCACTGGCTTAAATTCGCTCCTCCGTGAAGATATGCCAATCTCATTGTCATCCAGATGGAGGCAGCCAAAGCAATGATAATCGCCAAGACAATTGGCAAGAGGAGAGAGCGTTGTTTTTTTACTCTTTCTTCGGTCATCTTTAAACTATTCTCTACCGAAGCCATAACAAAGGTGCGCAGGTCTGCTCCCCAACTGAAGGTATAGGCTAAAGCAACAAGACCACTTGTGCCGATAGCAGAACTGCCAACACTATGGACGAGAAAATCCTGGGGAATAAGGGGAGAACGACAGGAAGGTATTCCTGCCTGCACTATAATTCGGGTTATGGCTAAAAAGACAATAAATACTATAAACAGGAAAAGTAGAGATAGCCAGAAGGAAAGCCCTGCCCGGGAAAGCCAGAAAGCAAGAAAGAGCATGCCGACAATCATTCCCCAGAATGAAGTTCTGGGAGACAAGAGTTGATTATAATCCTCTTTTTCCCTCTTCTTGGAAAAGACCTTTCCGATAAAGTTTTTAAGGTATCTCTTTGCCGAATAAAGGGTTAAAACTACAAGAGCAATCATTGCGCCCATTCCCTGGTAGGAGACACTGGCAGAACTGGCACAAAATATTGCATTTCTACCAATGGAGAAACCGCTGATGTTTTGAATCCCGGTTTGCACCGTACCTAATATAGCAAAGAGCCAGAGAGAAAGAGAAACGTCCAAACTCATTAGATAGGCAAAACCGATAATGGCTAAACGAAAGTTTATAATCAGCCCGGTTGTGTTGCGAAAAAGAGGAAGGTATTGCTTGTGGAATAAGGGAGGAAGAAAATAAAAGTAATGAGAAAGTGCTTCATAACTTCCCCAGAGAAAAGCGCAAGCAAAACCAAACCACATTGCCCGATTCTTAAAAAATGAGTTAATAATTGTATTCTTCTCCTGGGAAACCATCTCTTTCGGTAATTCGGCTAAAGGGTAAAGCAATTTTTCCTCTTTTGACCAACGCTGGTGCAAGATTGCCATCATACAGACCATCACAAAATAAAGAGTTAAGATAAATGGTACCCAGGCAAGAAAAGGAATCAACCAGGCCTTCCAGGGAATGGACTGACCCGGCGGTAATCCTTCATAGAAATGGACAATTGC